>JAUXHM010000006.1 GCA_030621535.1 Candidatus Methanophagales archaeon
CAAGTTCTCTTTACCGACCTTGACGGAACCATGCTTGACCTCTATGACTATTCGTTTGATGCCGCTCTTCCTGCTCTGGAAGCGTTGAAGACGAGAAAGATACCCGTTGTGTTCTGCACGGCGAAGACCTTAGTTGAGAACGAATATTACCGGAAAGAGCTGGGGATAGATGACCCGTTCATTGTAGAGAATGGCGGAGCAATTTTCGTTCCTGAGAATTACTTCTCATTCCGTTTTGAATGTAAAAAGAGGGGTGATTACTGCGTTGTTGAATTCGGCGCGTTGTATGGTGAGTTGAGAGCAGCATTAAGGGCAATAAAGGAGGAAACGGGATTTAAAATCACTGGTTTTGGCGATATGACCGCGGAGGAAGTTGCCGCCGATGCGAATTTAAGCGTGGAGATGGCGAAGCTTGCAAAACAGAAAGAATACAATGAGAGTTTCATTTTTGACGAACCCGAATCTGAGGCGGCGGTTTTGTTTGAAAAAATCAAGGAGAAGGGTTTCGCTGCCACTCACGGAGGGAGATACTACAACATTCACGGTAAGAATGCGGACAAAGGCAAAGCGGTGAGGGCGCTTACAGAACTCTTCAAGCGCGAATATGGAGAAGTGAAGACCTTCGGTGTTGGAGACAGCATGAATGACATCTCGATGCTGAACGCGGTGGAGCATCCGGCGGTGGTAAAGAACAAAAAAGGTGCATGGCTTGACATTTCGCTACCCGGGCTGTATAAAGCGAAGGGAGAGGGACCGGAAGGCTGGGCTGAGGTAGTGGAAAAACTTTTGAAATGAAAAAAACAAATCCCGTGGATTTATTAGATAACGAAGTAGAGCTGGTGGGAAAACTGCTTGAACGAATTGAATCAGAAAAAGAACAGGGAAAAGGAAAACTAAACATGCTGGACGTCGGGTGCGGTACCGGGAGATTGAGCATGTATCTGAATGAAAAAGCAGGATGTGACGTGACCGGAATTGACATGCTACAGAAGAAGATAGAAAAAGCGAAAACGAGGTGTTCAGGTTCAGGGAACGTTGAGTTTGAGATGCAATCAGCAGAGAAGATGGGTTTTAGAAACGATGTCTTCGATGTCGTTGTATCGCTAAAGGCATTACACGAAATACCCGATCCTGAGGCGGCGTTAAAGGAATCAAACCGTGTATTGAACGCCCGCCGCGGGAGAATATTGATTATTGACTGGGTAGGCGGTACGGCTAAAACAAGTACGCATGCACATGCGCCAAAGTATTTCACACCGGCAGGGTTAGAGCAAATGCTTTCCGAATCGGGATTTGTAAATACGCGGGTTGAACTCAACAGAGAAGGCGAATTGATGCTGGCAGAAGGAAGGAAGAAAAGCGGGCAAAAACAAAACAAAATATAGAAAAACTTTTAAATGATGAAAAAGCGTTTAACGATGACTGGAAAAATTTCAGTTTTATATATGGAAGAGTCATATATGTAAAGGTAACAAAGGGGAGAGAGCGATGGGAGAAGCAGCTGAGACGTTCATAAAAATTCGCGGGATAAGCAAGAAGTTCGAGGACAAAACGGTGCTGAAGGACATTAACCTGGACGTAAAGGAGTTGGAGCCGTTAGGGCTGCTCGGGAAGAGTGGTTCCGGGAAATCCGTTCTGCTTCGTATGCTCCGTGGCACGGATGAATACGCACCCGATACAGGCGAGATAATTTTCAGAATCGCATACTGCCCCACGTGTACGTGGTTAGAGGGGCCAAGCAAGGTGGGCGAGCGCTGTAGTAAGTGCGGGACGGAATTCGAATTTAAAGAAGTAAATTTCTGGCAGGATAAGCCGATGAGGCGGGTATTAAAAAGTGCGATTGCGATTATGCTGCAGCGCAGTTTTGCTTTATACAGTGACGAGTCGGTTATCTGGAATATATTAGAGGCGTTGGAGCGGGCAAAATATCCAAAGAGCAAGCGGATGAAGAAGGTATATGAAATTCTGGAAACAGTAAAGATGTTGCATCGTGTAAACATGCCAGATACAAGAGACCTTAGTGGAGGCGAGAAACAGCGAATGGTGCTTGCAAGGCAGTTAGCGCTGCTGCCCGTTCTGCTTTTAGCCGACGAGCCCACGGGAACGTTAGACCACGAAACGGCGAAGGTAGTGCACCGCACACTGATAGACACCACAAGAGGCGGGACGACTTTCCTCGTTACTTCGCACTGGCCGTATGTGATTCGCGACCTGACTGAGAAAACGGTATGGTTGGATAAGGGCGAAATAGTCGAATATGGAGATACGGCAAAGATAGTGGATGATTTTGAGCGAGAAGTAGGCGAAATAGAGCGAGAGGAGTATAAAAAGTTCGGTGACCCGATAATAAGAATAAAAGGACTTAAGAAGTATTACCTCTCGGCATCAAGAGGCGTGGTAAAGGCCGTGGATGACATTTCGTTTACAATAAATGAGAATGAGATATTCGGCGTTGTGGGGCATAGCGGTGCGGGAAAGACGAGTTTGATGCGAATTGTGAGTCATTTAGACGCGGGGTCAGGCGGTTCTGCGTGGATACGAGCGGGAGATAGCTGGTATGAGGCGTCAAAAGCAGATGAGGAGACTTTCGTGAAGGATGGCGTAATTACGGGTGGCATGACCGAGTGGAAAGCGCATTTTGTCGGTGTGTTGCATCAGGAATATTCACTGATTCCGAAACTCACGATCTGGGATAACCTCACGCATGGCATAGGTCTGAACATGCCGGAGGACCTCGCGAAGATGAAGGTGAAGTTCGTGCTCGAAGGCGTGGGATTCTCGGATGATGAAATAGAGGAGATACTACCAAAAACGCATCAGGAACTGAGCGTGGGCGAGAAACAGCGAATACTTATCGGACAACTATTGATGAAAGAGCCCAATATTGCCGTGCTTGACGAACCAACGGGAACAATGGACCCGGTAACGAAGAAATACGTGGCGGAGACGATAATAAAAGCGAGGCAGAATCTGGGCATAACTTTCGTGATTGTCACGCATGACCTCGACTTTGCCGAGAAGGTCTGTGACAGGGTAGCGCACATGAATGCGGGAAAAATAGAGAAGATAGATGATTTCAGGAGCGTTTAACCATAAAAGCAAAAATATCTTTAATAAATAGGAAGAGAGTGATGGAAATGGGCGAAAATGAGCCGTTCGTAAAAATCCATGATATATGCATGGAGTTCGAAGGGAAAGAAGTTCTGAAGAACGTGAGCGTGGATATAAGAGAAGGAGAGCCGTTGGGGCTGCTTGGACGGAGTGGTTCGGGGAAATCAGTTTTGCTTCACATGTTGCGAGGCACCGAGGAATACGCACCTACTTCGGGGGAAATAATTTTCAGGGTGGCGATGTGCCCTTCATGTGAGAGGGTAGAGGCGCCGAGCAAAGCTGGAGAGACATGCAGCAGGTGCGGGGCGAAATTGGAGTTGAAGGAAGTGAACTACTGGAAGGACGAAGAAGCGAGGAAGAAAGTAAAAAGGGCGGTTGCTATCATGCTGCAGCGTACTTTCGGGTTATACGGGGACGACACGGTTATGTATAACGTGTTACAGGCGCTGGAGAGCAGGAAGTATCCGGCAGATAAGAGGTTTAGAAGAGCTTATGGGCTGCTGAAAGCAGTAAAAATGATTCACCGTATTACTTTCCCGGCAAGCGACCTCAGTGGAGGCGAGAAACAGAGAGTAGTGCTTGCGAGGCAATTAGCACTGGACCCAATGTTGCTTTTAGCTGACGAGCCCACGGGAACGTTAGACTTTGAGACGGCAAAGCTGGTTCACAAAGCGCTGATAGAAAGCATGAAGGCGGGAATGACAATGATTGTTACTTCTCACTGGCCTTATGTCATTGAAGAACTGACGGAAAAGACGTTATGGCTTGACCACGGCGAGGTCGTCAAATACGGCGATTCGAAAACCGTGGTAGACGAGTTTAAGAAGCAAGTGGGTGAGATGGAGCGTGGGGAACTCGTGAAGTTAGGAGAGCCGAAGATAAAAATAGACCATTGTAAGAAGTACTATTACTCCGTGTGGCGAGGGATGGTAAAGGCGATAGATGACGTTTCGCTAACAATCTATGAGAACGAGATATTTGGATTATTGGGTAAGAGTGGGTCAGGGAAAACGAGTTTAGCGCGAATTATAACGCAGATAGATGCGCTGACGGATGGTTCGATCAAGATAAGGGCAGGGGAGAGATGGATAGAAGTAGGAAGAGTAGCAGAAACGGGCGTGTGGATTGCGTGGGGTGCGACTACGCCGGGAGTAGGCGAGCAAGCGGCGACGCACGTAACTATGTTACACCAGGAGTATTCGTTATATCCGGAGAAGACGATATTAGAGAATCTAACGAGCTGCATAGGCTTGAAGGTCCCGGAGGAGCTTGCGAGGATGAAGGTACTCTTTATCCTGCAGGGAATAGGATTTAGTGAAGAAGAAGCAGTGGAGATACTCCCGAAGGACCATACACAACTGAGTGCGGGGGAACGGCAGCGGATAGTTCTCGCTCAGGTATTGATGAAGGAACCTGCGATAGCGATACTTGACGAGCCCACGGGAACGATGGACCCGATAACGAAGAAATTCGTGGCTGAAGCCATAAGGGCGGCACGCGAGAACTTAGGGATAACGTTCTTAATCGTTTCTCATGACCTTGATTTTGTCGAGATGGTTTGCGATAGGGTAGCGCACATGAAGGACGGAAAAATAACGAAAGTAGAGGAGTTGAGAGCAGCATAAAGGAGAATACAAACCAAAAAACCACGAGATTTCACAAGATTAGCACAGATGGAGAGGAGGGAAATATTGTAAAAGAAAAAAATCTGTGTAATCTGTGGTTTTATTATTAAGATAAGATGGTAGTAGGGAGAAAGACACAGTTGGTGGCGTGTAGGAAAGGGCAGGCATTAGGTTTAGGCGGCGGTATCGCGCAGCGTGGGACATTCGCGAAAGCACGGCAGAATGACGTAATTGCGCTTGCGATGTCACCGGGATACAGGCACGTGCCAAAGCCTGTGTGCCAGATAACCACCGAATTAAGGGGCAGAGGAATAAACGTAGGAGAACTCGTATTGAATGCAGGAGACGGAACGCCGGAGGATGCACCATCGACCGGGGGTCATGGCGTGGCCTTTGGGTTGGAGTCAAAGGAGATGGAGATAATAGGAATGCATAAGCTTGCCCTATTGAATCATGGTAACGTAAAGGCGCATTTCATTTACAAAGTGCGGTTTGAGCTGAGAAAGGTAGCGGTACCTGCTATTGTTCTCTGCCAGTGCCCGGTAACATACGAGGATTTCGAGGAGATAGGCGTAAGCACGCGGAATAAGGAAGGAGAAACGCCGGGTAAAGTCATGGAAATTGTTACAGGAATAGTAAGAAATGCGGACGTGCCGCAGGCGAAACTGAACGAAATCGTGAGCAAAGTGAAAATGTGCCTCAGAGAGATTGGCTAACCACAAGATTATATACATCCTTAAAATTCACCGCAGAGAACGCAGAGACAAAACAATTAAAATCAACAATGTTAAACTTAAATAAGTCCGTGTAAATCAGTGTAAATCTGTGTCAGAAAATCCGAGTAATGATTGAAACAGTCTTAAAACTCGGTGGTCTCTGCGGTGATAAATCACTTGATTTTTAGACTGTGCCCTATAAGGGATTATTCTTTTCGGAATTTTCGCTGGATTTGTTCCATTCTGCTCTTACGCCCTGCATCTATATCAGTTATCCATTTCTCGTGCTTCCTGTATATGTATTCTTTTGCCTCCATCAACTGTTCCGGCGATTCACCCCATAGTATTATCCGGGGCACATAATCCTTGACCGGCAAATCGGTTCTTGGATCAAAGGCATCCTCAGGTGGCTTCTCTTGGTCCACTTCCAACCCGAATTTCTCTGCTGCTTCAAATATTATACCTGTTGCTATCGCCCGGGGAATGGGAAGTGCATATTTTTCTTTCTTCTCTTCCATCTTCCTTATCCTGCTCCCGTACCCTCTGCGGCACTTATATCCATTTCGGTTTCCAGTTCCGCTTCGTAGCATTCAGCGCAGAGGAGTCTACCACGCAATTCGATGTAGTCACCTTCTTCCACCTCTTTCCCACACTTTGAACACGTTGCATGCGCAGCTATCCTTGCTTTTCTGCCGCCTTCTTCTTTATCAGCCTTTTCTGCCGCCTTTTCCATCCAACCCTTTTCCTTATCCTCATCCTTTTCTTTTTCTGCCATCTCTTCTATTGCTGGTAATTTTTATTCGTATAGGTTAATTGTATATAAAGTATTGACATACCTTGACAATCTCACATTTCAAATTTTCATCGCAGAGCACACAGAGACAAGATAGCGGTTTGGATGTTTAGCTAACGAGCTGAACCGCTAATAAACTAAACCTCTAATTTCGCGCTCTCCGCGGTGATAAATCACCCGATTTTTAGACTGTGCCCGTCATTTGGAAGGCAAGAAGCTGAGCGCATAGTGCTAAATGCAGAACCTATAAATACCCGCAATTATACACATATCCCAGTCCACCAGTAATCATTTGCGTAACTTTTCTTATATCTTCTCCTTGTTTCCTTACCTCTTTCAGCGTTTTTTCATATAAATCATCGCTTAAAGTGAGGGGTCTTTCCCTTGCGACATAAGATGTAAGCATGAGGTCCAGAGCTCTTTCCTCTGCTACTGACATATTCCGAATTCTTTTACTCTGTATAAACAAAGGATTATCCGCCCCCCCTTTTATTACCTCTTCAGCTAATTCCGTGCCTGGTATAGGCTCGGCAATGCTTATAAAACAATCATCAAGATACAGGTCTTCTACCAGCTCCTTTGTCTTTTCATAATCCTCTTCTCTTTCACCGGGATAACCGACGATAAAAGAACCCGCAACTTTCACTCCCTGCTGCTTCGCCGCTTCCCGCGCTTCTATTATATCTCCCACCTTTATCCCTTTCCGCATGCGTTTTAACATTCTATCGCTCCCTGATTCCATACCAAAAAATACCCAGCCAATCGTGTATTCTCGTATTGCATCTAATGTCTCTTCATTTATGGTATCCACCCGTATATCGGGAGCAGAGAGATTGTTTTTGCCTATTACAGAGCTTACCGTCTCCAACAAATCCCGGAATTTGTAATAAAGTGAAGATGTCCCACCGCTGACCGCTATTTTCTTCACGCCAGCTTTCTTGAATTCTTTCACTTCTTCCACGATATTATCAATACTTCTGCTTCTTATTTCGCGACCGAAGAATTCAGAAACCTGACAGAAGGAGCAATTAAATTTGCAGCCCCGATGCGTTTCTATGTAAACATTCGCCCCCCGTACATCCTGTTCACTTATATCCTTCGGTATCTTTGGTAAAGTTCTGTGCTCGATGTCAGGGAGTTGCTTTGGCGGATTTATTACTATTCCCCTGTTTTCCTTGTACGCGACTCCGTCTATTTCCTCTATCGCATACCCGTTCTTCATCATCTCCACCGGTATCTCCCCTTCGCCAATAACGACCACATCACAATCCAAGTATCTGAAAACAAACTCAGGGCACTGCGAAACAGGACCTCCGACCACTATCAATCCCCCATCCTTACACTTTCTCTTCAGTTCCTGTATAGAATCTCCGATTTCAAGCAGATGCAAAGTGGAGCTGAGGCTTAAGAAGATATAATCAAATTTGCCTTCAAAATGCAAACCCTTTGAGAGCGTTACATCAATATCCACTCCCGGGCATCGTTCAAGAATTCCCGCTATCACGGATGCTCCATAGGTGTAAATTCCAGGAGATATTACAATTGCTCTTTTTCTCAACACTTTTTCTTTTTCACAAAAAACTTTTTTGCAAGCAAAAACCTTTACTAAAAACATAAGTTTCTTTGGTAAAGTTCACACTTATTATATAATCATCACAATTTATATGAACAGATATCGAATTAATGTGAAATAAGGGCGCAGAAAGCGGCATCTCATTTTTGGAAGGCTCAGCAAAACCGAAAGCCTTTTAAGTTGGGTTGGGTATAAAGAAGGTTACCCTAAACAAAATCATTAGGGAAAAATAAAAAGGAGGAAAAAAAAGATATGGCCAAAGCTATAGAAGATAAGATAGACCTATACGACGATAGAGGCAACGTACTGGCGAGCGATGTGCCGCTACAGGCGATCAGCCCTTTGAGAAATTCAGCGATACAGAAGATCGTTAGCCTTACCATGCGAACAGGGGCTGTCGACCTTGCGAAGTTGGAGAAGAAGTTAGCGACCGGTGCAATAGGCGGCAGAGGTATGATCATCCGCGGCATCGAAAGGAAATTCCCAATACTGGACAAAGCGGAAGAGATAGCGAAAGAAGTCGAGGACATGCTGCGGATTGAAGAAGATGACGACACGAGTGTGAAGCTGATAGCAGGTGGAAAGCGGATGCTGACGCAACCGCCAACAGCGAGAATCATGTGCGACTACTCTGCGGGTCTTACCTCTGCAATGGGTGCATTGACGCATGCGATAATTGACACATGCAACGTGGATATGTGGGATGCATCCTACGTGAAGGCGGCAGTATGGGGTATGTATCCTGAGGATCCGGACACGGCAGACGGCGCGGTAAAGATGCTGGTGGATATCCCGATGAAGAATGAAGGTCCGGGATTTGCACTGAGGAACATCCCGGTGAACCACTTAGCAGCGACGGTAGGAAAGAGAGCGATACAGGGCGCGGCTTTGACGATGATCCTGGAAGAGGCAGCGCAGTTCGAGATGGGTAACGCGATGGGACCTTTTGAGCGTGGACATCTCTTAGACCTCGCGTACGAGGGACTGAATGCGAACAACCTGCTGTACAACTTGATAAAGGACAACGGAAAAGGGGTATTAGCTGATGTCGTGTACGACCTGGCGGAGAAGGCAAAGGCAGACGGTGTACTGAAGGAGCAGAAGAAACTGGGTTCCGGGTTCATAGTTTACGACACGGATGACATGCAACTGTGGAACGCCTACGCATCGGCAGGAATGCTTGCCGCGGTATGCGTGAATTGTGGAGCGATGCGTGCAGGGCAGTCAGTGCCAGGGAACATCTGCTATTACAATTCGCTGCTGGAACACGAGACGGGGATGCCGGGAGTGGACTACGGAATGGCACAGGGAGCGTCGGTATCGAGTTCGTTCTTCTCGCACTCCATTTACGGAGGCGGTGGACCGGGTGTGTTCTACGGGAACCACATCGTTACGAGGCATGCGAAGGGGCAGTTCATACCCTGTTTCTGTGCTGCGATGTGCGTAGATGCGGATACGATGTATTTCATACCCGCGAGGACGTCAGCGCTGTACGGAGAAGTGCTGGGAGCGATACCTGAGTTTGCAGAGCCAATGATAGCAGTTGCCGAAGGGGCAAAGGAGCTAATGTAAATTAAAAAGGAGGAACAAAAAAAAAATGCCACAATTTGGACCTGGAGAGAGCCATATAGCGGATAACAGAAGGAAATACATGGATCCTTCTTATACGTATGAGAAGTTGAGAGACATAGCAGAGGAAGACGTTGTGAGGTTGCTTGCACACCGTGCACCTGGAGAGGAGTACAAGAGCATTCATCCGCCATTGGAGGAGATGGAGGAGCCGGAATGCGCGGTTCGTGAGATGGTCGAGCCGACAGAGGGAGCAAAAGCGGGTGACCGAATACGATACGTGCAGTTCACCGATTCGCTGCACTTCGCACCGATAACGCCTCAACAGCGAGCATGGTCGGCGCTTAACAGGTACAGAGGGATTGATCCTGGTGTGTTGTCCGGAAGGGTAATCATAGAGGCTCGAGAGAGGGACGTAGAGAAGATAGCGAAGGAGCTTATTGATTCCGAGCTGATGGACACCGCGAGAACGAGATTGTGCGGAAGGACGGTTCATGGCCACGCGGTTAGATTGGACAAGAACGGAATGATGTTCGATGCACTACGAAGATGGGCTTTTGATGAGAGCACCGGAGAGGTCATTTACGTGAAGGATATGATTGGTGGTGCGATGGACAAGGAAGTAGTAATGGGAAAGCCGCTGCCCGAGGATGAGCTGCGGAAGAGGACGACGATGTACATGAATGCACAGGGCGGAGTCTGGCAGGAAGTAGATGACCCGGAGTCAGCGGAGGTGAGTGCAGAGGTGCACTGGAAGAGAACGGTTGCAGGGTTCCAACCATGGAAGAAGATGTCAGAGATAAAAGGTGGAAAGAAGGACATAGGGGTAAATAACGTGAAAATGTTTACACCGAGAGGAGGTGTGCAATAAAATGCCATATGGAGATATACAGCATAATTTCCTGAAAGCGATGTCGGATAAGTTCGCAGAGAAGCCAGAAGACACCAAGACGAAGTTCTACGTGTATGGCGGCTGGAAGCAGGACAAGAGGAAGGTAGAGTTCGTGGAAGAATCGAAGAAGTTAGCTTTCGCAAGACATTCGAAAACACCGGGATACAATCCGGACGTGGGGATGCCACAGGGGCAAAGGTACCTGATGCCGTACATGATGAACCACACGGACATTATGGTGAACATGGACGACCTGCACTGGATAAACAATGCGGCGATGCAGCAGTGCTGGGATGACATGAAGCGAGGGATTGTCTTAGGACTCGACGATGCGCACGGTCTGTTAGAAGCGCGATTGGGTAAGGAAGTTACGCCTGATACAATCAGCCACTACCTGGAAGTGCTGAATCACGCGCTGCCTGGTGGTGCGGTTATCCAGGAGCACATGGTGGAAACGAAACCGATGCTGGTGAATGACTGCTATTGCAAGATATTTACCGGTGACGATGACCTTGCAGATGCGATAGACAGGCGATTCCTGTTAGACATAAACAAGGAGTTCGCAGCAGGTTGGGACCATCCTGGAGAACAGGCAGAGCAGTTGAAAGAAGCAATAGGCAAGAAGATCTGGCAGGTTCTGTGGATGCCAACCGTCGTAGGCAGGATGTCCGATGGTGGAACGATGTTCAGATGGGTAGGCATGCAGGTCGGGATGACAATGATAAACGCGTACAAGTTGTGCGCAGGCGAATCGGTTACGGGCGAATTCGCGTACTATGCGAAGCACGCTGCGGTGGTCAAGCTGTCGAACTACATGCCGGTGAAGAGAGCAAGGTCGCATAACGAGCCAGGAGGAATGCCGTTAGGAATAAACGCAGACAGCGTGAGATCACCGGCGTTGTTCCCGAACGACCCGATAAGGAACGAATTAGAGAGCATCGCGGTTGCAGCGCTGGTTTACGACCAGTTGTGGTTCGGAACGTACATGTCGGGAGGTGTAGGATTCACGCAGTATGCGAGTGCGACATACACGGACAACATCCTGGAGGACTTCTGCTACAAGGGATGTGAAATCGGGCTGGACTACGCAGACGGCGAGATGGCTTCGATAAAGGGCGACAAGTTGAACATGGACATTCTGGAGGCGATAATCCGATCGGAGAACGACTACTGCATGACGCAATACGAGGCGTATCCGACCGTTGCAGAGTCGCACTTCGGTGGGTCAGCGAGAGCATGCTGCGTGGCAGCGGGATGCGGTAGTGCAGTTGCATGCGCAACGGGACTTGCACAGCCGACACTAAGCGCATGGTCAATGTCTCAGTTAGGCCAGTACGAGCGTCAAGGTAGACTCGGATTCTTCGGCTACGACCTGCAAGACCAGTGCACGGCAAACTGCTCGTACTCGTACCAGAGCGATGAGGGTCTTCCGTTCGAGATGCGGGGCGTGAATTATCCGCACTACGCGATGAACGTGGGGCATCAGAGTGCGTATGCTGGTCTGGTTGCAGGTGCACACCTTGCGAACAAGGATGCATGGGTGCTGTCACCGCTGTGGAAGGTAGCATTCGCGGACCGTGACCTGCCGTTCGACCGTGGATACGTGACCAAGGAGTTCGGAATGGGCGGTCTCAGGGAATTCAAACCTGCGGGTGAGCGTGACCTGATAATCAGCGGACATTACGGACGATAGGTATTTAGACAACGAACAAAACCAAACAAACTTTTTTAGAAAAAAGAAGTTTGAGGGGGAGTTTTTTTTCCCCTTCTTTTTATTTTTTTTTGACACAGATTAACGCAGATTAACACAGATTTATTTTTGATTTATGAAAATAGGGAGTGCAATGGAGAAAGTTGCATAATGCAACTTGATAAAATATTGGATGCGATATTATCAAAGGAAGTTTACAAAGAAGTAAAAGTAGAATGTAAACTTCCTTATCATCCTTTTGAATTGGTAAGGAATATTGTAGAAAAAATAAAAACTGATAACGATTTGGGGAAGGAATATAAAGAGGAATTAAGTAAACAACTCCAAAAGCAAGGTTACGGGCATTTAGAAGTAATTGACATCGACTCCTATTCTAATTGCTTAGTTGTTAGCTTGGCTTTGTCACATTTTAAATGTACCGCCGAGAACGTGGAATTAGAGGTTTAGTTTATTAGCGGTTCAGCTCGTTAGCTAAACCTCCAAACCGCTAACCCTACATCCTCTGCGTTCTCCGTGAACTCTGCGGTTAATCTGACAATGTCAAGTTAATACTCATTTTACCTTCTCTTTTCCATCCATCCGCAGATATTTTAAAAACTTCTCCAGGACGGGTATCGGGAGCGCGACATAGACGGCTTTTTTTTCACTGTCCCCACTGTAATCTGGCAGCCTAACACCCGGAGCACCTTTCTCCCATTCCACCCGCAGGTTTTTTTTTCCTTTACCGTATTTTCGCGTTAATCGTTTAAATTCGTCGAAGATGTTCTCGCCCATGGGGCATAACTGCAGTGTGGGAACGGGCCGAATAACGACAAAAGGGAACATTCTGCAGGACATCGGTTTGTCATCGTAAATTGTGCATCGGTCCCCTTCTAAATAAGGGCATGGGGTTTTCAGGTAGTTGTCCACCTCGTTCTCGTCTATCTTATCAAACAGTGCATCACCGTCAATCCGGTACAGTCGCTCCATAGCTTCGTCATTTAGATGAATGGGCATTTCACGACAGCATTTACAGCACCGCTCGCAGTCGAAATATGCTAAGATTTCCAATGCCAGCTGCTCGAATCTACGCCTGTCTTTTTCTATCGCCATAACGTTTTGCGATACGGTAAACCAGAAAAGGTCGTCTCCTCCCAGTTCTCGGAACTGCAATGCTTGCTTCTTTCGATCCTCTTCTTTCATTGTTTCTGTTTCCTATTCGTGGACTCAAGCGTTTGATGACGTATAGAGTTGTAATAGAATATTGTTCTGACAAAAATTTATAAAAGTTTCATCTTTAGAAAATCGGAGGTGGAGAACACGAGGATTTTATCCTGCCCCTTTAACCTCTTCTCATTTGTCCATAGCGGGATACCAAGCCATAATGCTAAGGCAAAGTACCTTATATCTTTGGGGTCAGGCGAGATTTCTTTAGCCAACGTGAGTTTTTCTTCATACTCTTCTAATGGACTAAATTCAACAAATCCCCTTAACACCTCTTTAGAGGATTCATACTCACCAGGTGATATTTTCGCTCGAGCTATAACTTCTTCTTTATGTTTGTCCAATTCTCGCAATGAAAAAGCAGGTGCAAAGAGCAATAAGTCTGGTGAGGTGATGAGTTTCCTTGTTAAAGACCCTCTTTTGAAGAAAGAAAAAAGGACATTGGCATCTACCACTAATCTCATTGGTTTTTGTTTTCCTTCCTCTTCTACCCACCTATCTACACCAATCCTTTTTCCTTGAGTTCCTTGTATCCCGCTTCCTTAACTTCTTCCCCTAATCGTAATGCATCTTCATCTGTAAGTTCGCTGTGTTCGAAAATCTTGTCGAGTTTCCGTAGCAGAACTTGTCTCTTAACCTCCTGGAAAAACGTTTCCTTCGCTATTTCCGACCACTCCACTTCCGGGAACTTTTCCATCTCTTCCTTCAATCCTATGGGAACCCTAAACCTGACTTCGGCTTCTGCCATTTCCTTCACCTGTAACTATATTGACCCGAGATATATAAATAAAAGAAAACTCCGCAATGACTGATTGAAACCGTCTTAAAACTCGGTGCTCTTTGCGCTCTCGGCGGTGATAGATAAATCATTAGCGTTTTGAACAGTGCCATTTACCATATTCTTGCAGCGCTTCTTGCCAGCTCTTCCGCGTCTTTTGCTTCCCGCAACGCAGTCTCATCCAGAATCAAATACGCTGCTCGTGTATTAAAATAAGGCGCCCCTTTTCTTGAAAATAGCGTTAGAACTTTTCCTCCTTGTTTTACTTCTACGCCTTCACAAGGCTCGTGGCTTCTTATTAGCGTTTTCACTCCCAAAGCCCTTAACCCCCTCTCTGTTACATCTTCTCCAAACATTCTGCCTGCTCCTCGCATCGAATAAAAATCACCTTTACCTTCGACAGGGTCACTCCACAGTATCTCTTCAAAGTTACTCGATGCAGGATGCGAGTCGTGCGCAAATGCAATATCCTCAATCGAATCTACATTTACGGGCAATCCTCCGTGCAACATTAAGTATCTTCCTTCTACCAAAACGCAATACGGCAGATACACCCAGAGTTCCTTTAGTTTCTCATACGCCTCTTTCCCTCTCATGCCATATTTCTTCGTGAATAAAAAAGGCAGGTCATGCAGCATAACCGGCATGTCCGGCGGTCCTTCGTGATTCCCCCTCAGCATTATTATTTTTTTCTCCTTCTCCTTCCCTTTCCCCTCTGAAACTTTCAGCTTCAAAAGAAGATAGTAAACTTCAACGCTTTCCGAGCCCCGATTACCATAATCACCAAGAAAGACTATCCTGTCGGCATTAAGGTCTTCGATATCTTTCAATATATGAACCAGGCTTTCCATATCGCCGTGTAGGTCTCCCACGACTACTACATTCTTCACTGCTCGATGCGATATGCGAATCAATCCGCTTTGGGCTCTTGACTCCTTCTCAGCTTCTAATACTCCCTTTGCTTCCTCAATTAGTGCCAAGAACTCCTCTACACTCGCTTCGAATGCCTCCTCAGTCCACTCGTTAACTTTCATTTGCATATAAAACATTTATTGTTTTTTTTTCTTTTTGAAACGCTTGTTAATATTCATGTCCAATCTAAAATCGCGATTACAACCTCAAATTCAGGCACAGAAGCAATTACTACTGTTTTCTATTGTCATACTCCTCTTTTGCTCTTTCATAGGTGCGGTCATCGCGGTTCATCCACTTTACCTGGAACAATTTGTCGAACACCCCGCGTTGGTTGGATTAATTGCAGCAATATCGTCCTTTGCCGGATTAACATTCAGTCTCCCGATTGGCACTCTTTCTGACCGGGAGGGAAGAAAACCGATGTTAATCGTCTCTTTTGGGTTCGTATCGGTTGTGCTCCTTGCGTTCTTCATTAATACCCGCCTTTATCCATTAATATTGTTGCAAATAGCATTTGGTGTTTTCATGGCTCCGATATGGGTTGTTGGCGAAGCGTTCATCAAGGACATCTCACCAACAGAAAGGCGAGGAGAATTCAGGTCTTTTTTCGGCACATTTGCAAATGCGGGGCTGCTCATGGGGGCTCTAATTGGAGGTTTTTTGGCAGGGGCGTTTGGAATACGGTCACCATACCTTTTTGCGGCTATTCTGCTCGTTATACCTTTGATTTTGGTATTTGGAATGAAGGATGGGCATAGCAACACAAATAAAAATCAGGCAGTGATGGATTTTTTACCCGTGCTAAAGGAGTTCTTGCAGCAGAGAGAGCTAAAGCTCCTGGCTCTCTGCACCGTGTCACTGTACTTCTGGTACGCTGCGAGATGGATATTTGGACCGCTGTTCCTGCATAATTTGGGTTATAGCCCATACATAATAGGAGTCTGGTTAGCCGTTTCGGTCCTCCCTTTTCTACTTTTCCAGATACCCATAGGAAAATTAAGCGACAAAATAGGGAAATCGAGAATAATGTGTCTGGGGTTCTTGATTTCCGCTGTGTCGCTCATACCCTTGGGATTTATGAGTTCAATTTCAAGTCTATTAGCAACGATATTTATCGTATCTATCGGTACCGCCTTCGTCGAGCCGTTAATCGAAGCAAGAGTCACGGATATAGTGCCAAAAGAGAGATATGGGGCCTATTCAGGGATATTTGAATTTACAAAACTTTTGGGTCTTATGTTGGGACCCGTGGGTTCGGCCATCTTCGTTTATTCGTTTGGAATCTCTTATGCCTTCATTCCCGCAGTTGTATTCTTTATCCTGACTTTGGCTCTTTTTGTAACCACAAGATTACACTGATTTTCACGAGAAAAACGGCACAGTCGAATTTTCCAGTGAAATTGCTATATCCTTGAAATTCACCGCAGAGCACACGGAGAACGCAGAGACACCAAAAAATCTAAGCAACGATTGAAACAGTCCTAAAACTCTGCGTACTCTGCGCTCTCCGCGGTGATAAATCACCATATTTTTAGACTGTGCCAGAAAAACAATAATAAGAATGAAAGGTGAGAAATTAAGAAAGTGAACGAGAGTGAAAAGGGTTAGATGGGCATAAGAATAGGAATAACCGGGAAGCCGAGGATAGGGAAGTCAACGATTATAAAAGCAGTGATAAAGAGATTGAAAGCTGAAGGTATAGCTGTGGGTGGCATGCTTACCGCAGACATCCAGGAAGGAGGAGTAAGGGTGGGGTTCTCCTTAGAGGATATAAATACGGGCGAAAAAGGTATTTTGGCACATGTACATCACCGCCAGACAGGTCCAAAGGTAAAAGTGGGGAAATACATCGTAAATCTTGCCGATTTGGATTCCATAGGTGTGAACTCGATAAAGAATGCGCTGGCACAGCCAGACCCAATTATAATCATCGTGGATGAGATAGGACCAATGGAACTGAAGTCAAAGCGATT
>JAUXHM010000041.1 GCA_030621535.1 Candidatus Methanophagales archaeon
CTTCGCGGGCGCTGACATTATGACCTTCGGCAAGGCACTTATCAGCGATCTCGCAGACCCGGTCAGCAGTCTTGAGCCACTCTTCGTACCAGCTTTCGCAATCTCCCTCCTTGATGCGAGAGGCGGTGCACAGACACTCTTCGTAGTCAGCACCACCATAGTAAGAATATCCAATCGTTCTCTGAAATTGAAAGGCAAACGATGGGTCATGAAACACGACCTTCATCCATGGCGTTTTTTCTACTGCTTCTTTCTCCAAATCGGTTTTCAAAGGAGGAGTAGGACTTGGGAATGGAGTTGGTGTTAGCATGGGTGTTACTGTTACCGCAGGTGTAGCTGGTTCTTCCTCAATGCATCCTGTAAACATCGCAACTGTCACAATTGCACATACTACAATAATACCTGTGCCTATGCTTATTCCAAGTTTCTTATTCATTTTCTTTCTTCCTTCTCCATGATTTCTTCAATCTTCTTTTCCTCCCTCTCTTTGCCAAATTTGCCGAAAACTCTTATTGCATGCCAAATAAGACCGATTCCCCAGAAAGCGGTTACCCAGTAGAACCATAGCTGATTTGGGCTGGTCACGAGGTTAATAGCGACGAGCACTATATTCACAACGATATAAGAGATTAAATGTGCGTAAAATTTCCTTAGCTCTTCCACTCTTGCTTTTGCCCTTTTATATTTTTCCTCATCCATTTTTATATCCACCATACATATTGTAGCTGACCATCCCTTTATAAAGCTTTCGGTTACAATATCACCTTATCTGGATACAACTCCTTTGCAGCGGATAGAACATCCTCTATTTGCTTTCCCTCCACCATTTTCGTCCCTATCTCTTCCTTATTCAGCATAAACGGCTCATCTAACATTATTTTCGCCTCATCAAGCACCATCGTCGACCAGCTGACACTTCGCACATGCGAGCCATACCTTCTCAACATTTCAACCTTGAAAAAGTCCCGTGTCTGTTCGGGCGCATTATGCAATGCGTATTTCACCCTATCCGATAAAGCCCCCCAATCAACTTCTGGCAATGCTCGCTTTGCGAATGCCCGCGACTCCTTCGGATTGTAAAGGCAACTGCCTTTCAGACTGTCTTCGCCATCCTGAATGCCGTACAGCGCACTTTCGTCCACCAGCGCGTATTGGTTACAGATGCTCATTCCTTCAGCGGCATTTTTTGGCTCATAATTCACAAGCAATGCCAATTTCGTCACCCAATCAATCCCATCCACGTATTTTTCGAGCTGCCGCGCTTCTAAGTCCTCTATCACTTCTTTTAAGCATTTTCTCCCTATTTCAGTCCATTTTTGGTCTTTTTTTTCCTCCCCCATCTCTTCATACATCGCCTCTATCCGTTCGTGATAAAACCGGAGAATGGAAACGGCATCCGTGGACTCACCGTTCTTCAACTTTAGCTTCCACTCGCATTCCTGTGTATCTGCCGATATCTTTTTGAACGTTCTCACAGGGTCTTCTATCTCGGGCGCGTTGTCCAGAAACCCCGATTCAAATGCACTGATTACCATCGCTTGCGTGATGTCACGTAAGAAAATCGCGTATTCAGAACGAAGCGCTTCGTAATGTATGTCGTGCAGTCGCCAGTATTGACGTGCAGCATGCGGCTGGTCTCGCGTGTTCAGAATGCCTCTGCCCGCTGTGGTCGAAAGAGAGGATGGATGAACAACAAACATCGCTCTTGGCGAAATAACGAACTTCACGCCCTCTTTACCAATAGTATCTCCCGAAACAACGTCTCCTGCCCCTGTGAACAGTATTCTTGTAACCATCCAGGGTATTAGCGCCTTCTCTACACGACTCCAATCCCTGCACGCTGCCCTTTTTGTTATTATATTCCCGTGTGTGGCGTACGTATTGGTCTTTACTCTTTTTACACCCGCACCAGAGCGACTGAAGAAATTCGCAACATTATTCTTATGGACAACCACTTTTTTCTTTAACGCCAGACTCGCCTCTTTTGACCCCATAAAAGCATATATCTCGGATGCTTTGTCGTATGCCACGGCATCAAAAGGGTTGTTGTAAGAAGGCGTTGATATTTCAAGATGCCCCATATCGTTATAAATCCGACAGCCGTTTTCACCAAACGAAGAAGCTATTTTCGATTCATGCGCCTCTTGCGATACCTCAGTAGCGGTATCCCAGTTCACATCACGTGAAAATTTTCTTCGTTTTAAACCTTGAATCGCAGCGTTAACGAGCAAAGAGGGATTTAAACTTACTTTTATACTCAACGGATATTCCTGCTCTATCCCTCTTATCTTATTTTCCGTCCCTGCCACTTCCCTTTCTCCTTTATTATAACTTATAAATAAAGAATTTATTAAAGAAAACGAAAAATCAAATGGGCAATTGAAAATGAAAAGGGAAGATTTTTTTGAAGAATGGAAAGGGGATTGGAAGGGAAGGAAGGAAGAATTTCATACCAATCAAGCCGAACTGTTCAGACATATCAGGGATAGAAAAAATCTGGAAATTAACGAGATAAAAGAAGTTCTAAAGAAGCATCCAGAGTACACTTTTAAGTACAAAAAAGAGTAGCCTGCATCTACAAGAAAAAAAACAGGGGGCATGAATAAAAAAGCCCCTTTTTATTACTTAAATACCTATATCAGCGGACTCGAATCCCACTATCTTCTTCTCTATTTTCAACACCCTATCCTCTACGGCATAACCGGCTTCTGCCAAAAAATCGTTCAACGTCCCAAGCTTGGCTGTTTCTTCCAGTTGTATCTCTATAACCTCTCTCAAATTCTTCTTTGCTTCTTCAGATGTATGACCACAACTTGCAACGTCCAACTCGGGGCAATATGCCGTGAACACCCCTCCTTCCTTCCATATTTCAACAGTAGCGATTATCTTTTTCATTGTTAGCTAAACGTCTTCTTCCTCACCCCTGCTCTCCTCTTCCGCCCTGTTTATCTCTTCTAACCGTTTCTTTATCGTGTCCTCATTCCAGCCATCCAGTTCATCAAATCTATACGTCTTATTATTAGAATACAGCAAATAGTCCAAATAAGGATTCCTGACTATTCTGTTCCTTATTTCTCTGCTTATCTCCTCCTCCCAGCCTCTTACGTCTTCTTCCTCTGCCAGAAGCCGCACAAGAACCTGCCTCGTCGCCTCACCTCGCCTCCGTTCACGCAAAAACACTACCACCGCGCTTGGCATCCTCGCAAGTTCCGGATACCTTTCAAACATCCGCGAATATTCTTCTCCCGTTGGTCTACCCATGTCTATCTTTATCTTTGGCTCCCTGTTTATCGTTATCTTATTCCAGCTCAGTGCCGCATTCCCAAATTTCGATGCAAGTCTTACCCTCAGCTCCGCCCTTGAATCCTTCGGTGGAAATAACAACGCTTCTCCTATCTCCTCTTCCGTTAATATTCGTTCAACGCCTATTTTATCCGCTATGCGCTCGTATAAGTCATAATCGCAGAGATTGGTGAAATCAAACGAAGCCGCTATCTCTTTCTCTATCTCCTCATCCATCATGTAGATGCTCCGATAATCGAATTTCCCTTTTGATGTGTATTTATAATCAAAATCATCTATCTCGTTCTTTATCACCCATAATTTCATCACCCATTCCAAACGCCGCACCACATAAGGGTCTTCAAGCAATCCCTGCCTGAACTTATCACAAAGCTTCTTGAACGTATCCAACACGTATTTGTCCCAGTAGGACGTCTCTCGTTCCTCAAACAGCTCCTCTATCACTGCGAGATAATTTGCCTCTAAGTAATCAATCGCCAACTCCGTCCTTCCGTTCGTCAGTTTTACCCGCCAATCGCCTTCGGTATTCGCGGAAATGTCTTTAAATGTTTGAAGTGGATTCCAGATGTCCTCCACGTGCGAGAGTTTTCCTGTTTCTATTGCATCCAGAACATACGACGTGAGCGCATTATTGAGCAGCCGCGTAACTTCCGAGC
Organism: Candidatus Methanophagales archaeon; assembly: GCA_030621535.1. GTDB lineage: Archaea > Halobacteriota > Syntropharchaeia > Alkanophagales > Methanospirareceae > QEXZ01. The sequence goes on from JAUXHM010000041.1 coordinate 3,960, forward strand.
GAACACCCTCACCCGATGTGACATGCACACGGTATTTGTCTTTTGTGCCCAACGGCTCATCGCGTGTAGACAATATAGGCCATTGAGACGGTGACTCGGTAAGAACCCGCTTTGAAACCATCGCTTTTGGCGAAATCACGTATTTTAAACCCTCTTTCTCCGCTACAAAACCGCCAGCACCAAAAAATATCTTCCGAAGTATTAAAAAAGGTATAAACAGATTCTCTTTACCCACAAAGTTCCGCCGCACCACCTCATAGGATTCGTGCGTGCCCCTGCTATATCTCTTGTCTATCTCCACGTTTGCTTTCCAGCACTGGATGTATGAAGGGGCATTTGCCCTTTTTCTCAATTTCTCCCGGTATTTTTTATTTGCTCGCTCTACACCTATCTGCATGTACAGCTCCGCAGCTTTATCGTATTTCAGCGCCTCGAAGGCATTTCTGCACTCGGGTGTGGCTATCTCCAGGTGACCACCCGTGCAGATATAAATCCGCGAGCCGTTTCTCAAAAACCCGTCGTTTCTCCTCCGCAGCTTCGAGCATATCGCATCCGTTCCGTCAAAAAAGGTATAAGTCTCAAGTGCGTGAATCACCTCGTCAACATGATAAAATCTCGCATACCTGTACAAACCCGGCGATTCTGAACTTATACCCACTCTAAATTCGTGCTCTACCCCTTGCCATTTGTTCAAATCCATTTTTATTGCATGTTACGGCAGCGGTATGGTGTGATATGATGTGATGTGTGAGTTGTCAGGTGTTAGCATCTAAGCCAAACACCTGAAACCTCAACCCTAAAAGTGCATCCCTGTCTCTTCCTCTGGCATCGCGCCAAACCCTGACGTCAATATCTCCTCTGCTCTTCGCTCCACAAACTTGTCAAAGCCCTCCTTCAGATGCCCCATGTTCACTCCTATCTCTTCTATGCGTTTATACCGCTTCTGCAAGTCCTTCGTCTTGTCCCCCGCATCTAGTATCGCTGCAATTCCTTCATTATCCCACATTCTCCTCATATCCTCGTTGTTGATCACTCCTTTTTTCAACATCAGCAATGTCCTCTCTTCCAATGCCTTGTCCCTTGCATAGTTGAATATCTGCGCTATGAACCTCCCGGTTATCGTATCTGCCCTCTTTATCCGCCCTATTTCTGTCTCAACATACTTATCGCTGTACATATAGCCGACAATCTCTTTCACCAGATGCAACCGCGCTTCTTCTTCTCCTCCTTCTTCCTTTATCAAGTAGCGGTCAACAGGAATCGTTTTAGCATATAGAGAGGCAATGGAATACACCGCTTCTTTATCCGGCTTTGGAACCTCAATTATCTTGTCAAATCTCGCCCGGAATGCCGAATCTATAAGATACAACCTGTTCGTTGCTCCTATCACGGTAAGGTGTGGATGCAGCGCATGGAAACCCTCCAACAGGTCCAGCAGCTGCCCGGTGACTCTCTCTGGCGCTCCCGAAGAGCCCGTGTACATCCCCCTTTCCTGTGCTAATGCATCTATCTCATCAAAGAAAATCACACCATAGTTATTTTCCCCTTCCTCTAATTTCGCGTTCGCCGCCTCGAACACCATTCGCACATTGCGCTCTGATTCGCCGAGCCACATACTGAAAAGTTCCCCTGCTCCTATCTTTACAAATTCACAGTTAGGTAATGCCGATGCCAACGCCTTTGCACACATCGTTTTCCCGCAGCCCGGCGGACCATACATTAATATCCTCCTCGAGCATTCGCCGTATTTTGTATAATCATCGGGGTTCACCATCGGAAGAATAATACTCTTTATTAATTCCTGCTTTATCCCCTTTAACCCGCCAATGTCATTAAAACTCACCCCAGGATTCTTTGTGACTTCGTAGCGAGAGATTGCCTTTTCTTTGTAACTCTTCTGTATATCATACGTGCCGGGAAGAAGCCCCACCTTCATTCCCTCTTTTACCATTTCCGCTTCATCTTGTCTCAGCCGTTTATATATCTTACCACGCCCTTTCCCGGTTGATATTTTTCCTATCCATTCGTCGCCGTCCTGCATCAACTCTTCTATCTCCCCCGCTTCTAAATCCACCATTCTGTCGTACACCTTCGTGATGCCTATGGTAAATCCACTGGGGTTGTTCCTGTCCGGGATACGCCCTACAAATACAAATTTACCCGACTTCAAATCCTTTATCTCCATCTCTGTTAGCGTTCCGTAGGGTAAAGCCTTTAATGCACCATTCAGATTAACGATGGCGCCTTCTTCTGTCTTCTCCACTACAAATCCACAGTCCAAAGGCGGCGACCGTGATTTAGACACGAGTTTCTCCAAATCCAGTTTATACGCCTCTGTCTCCTCGTATTTCCGCATCAACCGCCGATAGTCGCTCTCTAACCGTTCATACTCGTATCTTGGGATATAGTCCCCTTCCATTTCTTCCATCTTTAGCCACCCTTTCCTAACCTAAGAATAATGTACAATGTATTTAATAAAAATACAACACCTCATCAGGATATTTATATAAATATATTTACAATATATAGAATTATAGTGATGATGAACGAGGAGAAGAGAAAGGTACAGCTCACAGGCGGTTCTACACTTACCATATCGCTCCCCGTAAAATGGGCACGAGCTGCTGGGATAAAGCATGGAGACGAACTCTCGTTAGTTCAACGTAGTGATAACTCCCTGCTGATAACACCAGAGAAGAGCGAAGAAGAGCGAATAAAATCCGCTGAGCTTGAACTCTCCGAGAACGAAAGCTTTGAGGATAATTTCAGATACCTCATCTCTTATTATCTCGTTGGATATGACCTTGTAAAGCTTTTATCACCCAAGGGTTTCGAGGCGGAGGAACGGAAGCGGATAAAGGAGGAAGTAAGGAAGAGGCTGATAGGTATGGAGGTTGTTGGCGAGTCATCAAAGGAGATAATACTGCAGAGTTTCTTGAAATATGAGGATTTTACGCTGCGCGATGCGATACGGAGCATGTCCGAGATAATAGTGTCAATGCACGGAGATGCGATTTCCGCGCTTGAAAAAGGTGACCTGAACCTCGCGGAGGATGTTACGGAGCGTGATAATGAGATAGACCGATTTTATTTGCTTATTGTGAGGCAGCTAAAGGCTGCGATGAGCGACCCCGAGCTTGCAAACAAGATAGGCGTGGGCAGACAGCGTGATAGCCTGGGATACAGGATAATAGTAAAGAGTATGGAGAGGATAGGCGACCATGTGGAGAATATAGCGAAAAATGTAATGTTAATGAATCAAACAAGCGCGGTACGGGAACCCGAAGCGGCATTGCGAGCCGTAACGTTGAAGCGTATAAAAGAAATCGGCTTTCGCACCGAAAACATATTCACCAAGACGCTGGCTTCCTTGTCGGATATGGATATGAAAGAGGCGAACAAAACGATACGGGATGCGAATGCGCTGGCAGGCAAGCTGGATGGACTAAATGAGCAAATATTAGCAGAAGAGCTGAGTATTACCGACAAAGTACATATTCTTTCTATCCTGGAGAGTTTGGGAAGAATAGCGAAATATTGCGGGGATATAGCGGAGGTAACGATAAATATGGGGACGAGGATAGCGGGGGAGCTGGAATTTTAACATTCATATAGAACCACGAGATTACACAAGATTCACACAGAAGAGAGAAAAATAACTCCACCAGAAGTAAAAAATAAATAAAAACTAATCCAATTAAAACTATAGTGGTGGGGAAAGATGTTAGATAAGTTAAGCAGCTCGTTGAAGGAAACGATTCGGAAGATAGCAAAGGCGAAGCGGATAGACAAACAAACAGTGGACGAGCTTGTGCGGGACGTACAGCGGGCGTTGATACAGGCGGACGTCAAGATTTCACTGGTGAAGGAGATTTCGAGTCGCATACGGGAGCGCAGTTTGAAGGAGAAGTTAGTGCTGAATCCGAGGGAGCATGTGATTAAGGTAGTGTATGAGGAGTTGATAAACATCATAGGAAGGAGTGTGGAGGTTCCTTTAGCGGCGCAGAGAATAATGATGGTGGGTCTGCATGGCACGGGAAAAACGTCTTCGTGTGCGAAACTTGCGAGATATTATCAAAAGAAGGGTTTAAA
>JAUXHM010000011.1 GCA_030621535.1 Candidatus Methanophagales archaeon
GTCCTCTTTTCCGCCCCCTTTGGAGAAGCATTATCATTCGTTAAAACCGCCAAAGCGGTGGGATTAAGCCCCAAGATGTTTGGTATCATTGTAGCTCCTTGTGACCCCGCTTTTGTCGAACAGTTAGGAAGGGATGCCGATTATATCTTTGGCCCATGCCAGTGGACTTCTGATCTCCCCTATGATGGTCCCGTCTTCGGAAGCTCTGAAGACTACGCCCGACTTTTCCGTGAGAAGTTTGGAAAGGAGCCAGAGTATCATTCGGCAGCGGCTACTGCCTGTGGGGTGACCTATCAGCTCGCCTTAGAAAAAGCCTCTTCCCTTGATCGTGAAGATGTTAGAGATGCCTTAGTATCCTTAGATGCCATGACTTTCTATGGGCGGATAAAGTTCAATGAGCAAGGAAGGGACATCTATAACCCAATGGTGGCTATTCAGGTTCAAAGGGGGAAGAGAGTCACTGTCTGGCCAGAGCACCTTGCCACTGGTTCTGCCATATACCCCACTCCACCTTGGGAAGAAAGGGAAATAAAAATCGGTGCTATATACCCTCTTACAGGCTCCTTGGCTACAACCGGTGCAGATATTAAGAATGGAATCCTGCTTGCTGTGGACATAATTAACAATGAGCATAAAATGGATCTTCCATTAGCCAGGTCAAAAGGCATTGATTCACTTGATGGAGCAAAGAGCGAGATTGTGTTTGGAGATAGTCAAGGCTCCCCTTCTGTCGGTAAGTCCGAGGTAGAGAGAATGATCGACGAGGAAAAAGTAGTCGCACTAATAGGGTGTTATCAGAGTGCAGTCACTGCCGAGGCGAGCCAGGTGGCGGAGGATAAAGGAACACCTTTCCTCACTGCTTTATCAAGTGCTCCCAGCCTTACACAGCGTGGATCCGACTGGTTTTTTAGAACTAGTCCTAACGACAAAACCTTCGTTCAGAACTTCTACCAGTTTCTTCTAGATATTCGGGAAGAGAAAGACATAAAGGTAGAGAAGTTGGGAGTAGTATATGAAAACTCGGTATGGGGGTCGGAGTTTAGTGCCGATATACGACAATATGCCGAGAAATATGGCTATCAAGTAGTTGATAACATTTCTTACGATTCGGATACCACAAATGTAACCAATGAGGTTCAACGACTAAAGAATGCTAATCCTGATGTGGTGATGCAGGCATCCTATATTAACGATGCAATTCTTTATATGCAGACCTATAAAGAGACGAAGTTTACCCCTGATGCCATTCTGGCAGATAATGCAGGATTTATCGAACCAGAATTCCTCAAAACCCTCGGAGATGACGGTAATTACATTCTTACACAAGCAACGTGGTCTAAGGACTTAGCAGAGACAAAGCCCCTAGTGGGAACTGTCAATCAGATGTTTAAGGAACGCTATGGAGCAAATATGACTGGTAACTCAGCCCGTGCTTTCACCGGGATGTTGGTCTTAGCAGATGCTATCGATAGAGCGGGATCAACTGATTCTGAGGCTATCCGAGAAGCTCTTCTGGGGACAAATGTGTCTAGCGATAAGCTCATAATGCCCTGGGGCGGGGTCAAGTTTGACCGGGAGACGCATCAGAATATCCTGGGAAAATGCATAATCTGTCAGATCGTTGATCAAGAATATTACACTGTGTGGCCATGGAATCTTGCCACAAAAGCGCTCATCTGGCCCATGCCTCGAGAGCAGAAGTGATAACCCATAATGTAAAGGAATTGAAGAATTGCTATGATAGTAGCAAGTGTAACTCCAACCACTCCCAGAAGGATATATTTTTTTAAATAGTAAGTTTTAAATAATTGAACTTAGCTTTAGAAAAACGATTCACGAGTCACATCATGAATCCGATATCTTTGGATGCTGAGGGGAACCCACCCCTGGATAAATCCGTAGAGATGGAGGAGGATACGGAGTACCAGCGGCAGCTTGCTCTCTTTGTCCGATGTTCGACAGAGAAAGGGATCGAGCTGTTGAAAATTGGAGAGATTATTGCTGGACTTTCCCACAGGAGATATTTTTTAGATATTGGTGCCGGATGAGGGGACTTAACTATTCCCATCTCGCAATCCTTTAATGAGACAACCGTGGTTGAGCCCGATGAGAAGCAGACGAGTTTTCTCAAGCGACGAAAATCCTATTTCAAGGTCTACAACGATTTCTGGGAAAAGGTTGACCTTGGCTCAAAGCGTTATGACTTCATCCTTTGTTCCCATGTTCACTATTATATTGAGGAAAGTCACTGGCTGAATGGACAGAGAATTTGGAGGATATGGTTACAATCGGTCTTTTTCTCCTGATAGACAGTCGGTTCAGGGAATACGAAGAGGAGATTCGACAGTATTTTGAATCTCACCACAAAAGGGCTGATGGCTATCGCTTGATGCAAGATGAAATTCTTCTGGTAATCAAGAAGATTTAATTAAGCATGCCAAATCTAAGTTTGATTTAAATTTCAGCCAGTTCTTTCCGAAGATACTCACCTTTCGGCGTAATATGCACCATTACTTCAATTACGTTAGGGATGTTTTGAGTAATTTCTTTACGGATTTTTTCGGCGACCTCATGTCCTTTTTCAATGGTAAGATCCGGGTCGGTTTCCGCACATAACTCCACGTATAAGGCACCACCCAAGGTGCGAATGCGAAGGTTGTGGGTGAATGTCACTTCGGGAACCCGTTCCGCCATTTCTTCTACCAGAGCAACGGTTTCCAGAGAAGGAGAAAAATCAATCAGCTCCTTAACTGCCTGCACTCCTTCTTCCCAAGATGCGTGAAGGATAAGTCCAGCAATAATCACCGTCGTGATGGTATCAACGTAGGGAAATATAGGGAATATCTCATGAATCACCACGCTGATGAGCACTAGCACCGAACTGATGGCGGCACTTCGATGATGCCAAGCATTAGCAACCAGCATCGGGCTGCTTAATTTAATCCCCAGCCGCCGCGTCAACTGGAAAAGAACTTCCTTGGCTGCCACTGCTAAAGCGGCAACCAAGCCAACTTCAAAATAAAACCCTGTGGTGAATGTGTGCTCGGGGGCGCCAAAGGCATCCACGATGAGACCTACCCCAATAGCTGCCAGCAGCAGAGAGAAAAACAATGCTCCCAGTGTTTCTACACGGCGGTAACCATAATGCATGTGCACATCCGCTTCTCGGGCACTGATCTTCAAGGTTATCAGAGCGATAAAGTCCGAAACAAGGTCAGAGAACGAGTGGAATCCATCGGCAATCAATGCCAGGTACCCAGAATAACAGCCTACCACTATCTTTACAATAGCAAGTACTGCATTGGTGGCTGCGCCTGCTATGGTGATCCTGCTTGCCTTTTTCAATCGTTCCTGATTTTGTCGTTGTTGGGTAAACATCAATATTCCTTCTTTTGAATCTCCACCATTACTTCGGTGGCTGTCTTACAACCATCGTCAACACGTTCGTTCCCCCACTGAACTCATATTTTACCTCATCCATCAGCGTCTTCATGAAATATATTCCAAGCCCACCTGTCTTTCGCTCTTCCAAACTCGTATTCAGGTCAGGTGGTTGAGCAGCCGTAGGATCGAACGGTTTCCCCTCGTCTTTGATGACCACAACGATTTCTTCCCCCTTTCTCCAACAGGCAATATCAATCGTTCCCACTTCATTTGCATATCCATATTCGATTATATTGGTGCACGCCTCGTCAACTGCCATTTGAACATTAAATATCTTACGATTATCTAAACCAAACTCGCGCATCGAATCACCGATAAAATCACCTATTAGTGATAAATTTTCCAATTTCCCTTCTATTTTGAGTTCATCTCTCATTTGAATATTCATTTCACTCCGCCTTCAACACCATTAGCGTAATATCATCGAACTGGGGCTGTTTCCCGGCAAACGTCATTATCTCATTCTGAACACGCGCAATTATATCTTGCGCAGGTAAGGTATGATTATCTCTAATTACACTGATAAGCCTCTCCTGACCAAATTGCTCCTCCTTTTCATTTATTGCTTCGGTTACCCCATCGGTATAAAGAACCACTATATCACCACTCCTCATCCCAATCTCTACCTCTTGCAGTTCGACATCCTCTATCACGCCCAAAGCGATTCCTCTTGCTTTTAATAAGACAATTTCACCGGATGTTTCCCGGAGCAGCAGAGGAGGGTTGTGCCCCGCATTTACGTAGGTCAAGTTCATCCTTTTTGAATCCACGATGGCGTAAAACAAGGTGACGAACATGCTGGATTTGGAATCTTCAAGAATCAACTCATTTGCTTGTCTTATCGCATTTGCGACGGTGGGGTTTCTCGCTGTGCTGGCACGAATCAAGGTTCGTGACAATGCCATGAACAGTGCTGCTGGGACGCCCTTCCCGGAAACATCGGCTATTGCCATGCCCCACTTATCTTCTGTGATGGGAATGAAATCATAGAAATCTCCTCCGACCTCCCACGCCGGTAGATTAACTGCTGCAAGGTCTATTCCCTCTATTTCTGGTGTGGATTCAGGCAGGAAACTTTGCTGAATCCCTTTTGCGATTTCCAATTCCTTCGACATGCGCTCCTTCTCCGCGGTAGTGCGACGCAGCTCCTCCATATAGCCCTTTAAATCCGATGCCATTTTATTGAACGAATTTGCAAAGTCTTCGAGTTCATCTCCGGTCTTTACCTCGACCTTATAGTCAAGGTTTCCACCTCCTATGGCTTCAGAACCTTTTTTGAGTGCCACGATTGGGTTTGTGATTATTCTTGAGAGCAAAAAGGACAGTCCAGAAACTACCAAAAATAGCGCAATGAAAATTACAATGAAGATTTTTTTCATGTTATCTATTTGCCGATTGATATGTTCGTCAGTTTGTTGTGTGGCTGCAACTATTTCGCTCTTTGTGGTTAGTGCTGGTGCTATTATCTCTTCAACAGGCATCACTATACCTACGCTCCAATTTGTACAGGTAACAGGAGCATAAGCAATATATCTATCCCCACCCTCAAATCTGCATCTGGCGATTCCCGTATTGCCTGTGGCCATATTCTCTGCTATCGCTCTCAATTCGGGGTTATCGCTGAGTAGTAAATTCTCGGTTTCAAATGATTCATCCCACCTTGTATCCCCGGCAGACAATCCCGGGCGGGCAATAACCTTACCTTTATTGTCTATCAGAAGAGCATAGCCAAGCTCGCCTACTTGGGTATTTATGATTCTTTCATCCATTGCTTTTATAGTCACATCAGCTCCAACCACACCTACTATTTCACCTGCTGGGCGATAGACTGGCTTTGAACAGGTGATCATTAATCCACATCCACTAACATCAACATATGGTTCAGTCCATCCAATTTCGCTTGTTTCAACGGCTCTCTGATACCACACGCGCTTTCTTGGGTCGTATGAAGGATCAAACCCTGGATGCCACGGGTATGATCGGCTTATGCCTGATTCTGTTGAAATATAGACCCAGGCCAAATTTGGATCATTAGCATAAATAGGTATGAAAATGCTGTCCATGTTACTCGATAGGTTCAGTTCCTCTCTTACTGCATTCACAGATACACCTGGTGTTAGCACATAAACAGAAGTCGCGTATACATCCTCTGGTTTCTCTTCGTGAGAATAAGAGTGTCGGGATCCAAACGACGAGGGATTGCCCCAAAGAGTAGAAGCAAACTCGGTCATGATATTCGTTTCCGCCTCCACCTTTTCAAATACCACGTTGCTGATGTCTGCTTGGTCCTTTGCCAAACGAAGCAGGTATTCCTCTGCTTGATTTTCTAACGCCTTTGAGCTATCGTTCACTGCGCTTTCCCCTAGAGAAGTGCTGCTTTCTAAGGCATAATCCCCCACTTCGGTTATCGTGACAAAAGCAATGGAGCCGATAACGACCAGTGAAATCATGGATAGCGTTAAAAATACGATTAGGATTTTGGCAGTCATGCCTAATCGTGACCAGAGCGCTCTTCTATCTTTTACTCCCATCGCTGTTTATTTACAAATAATCTAACCTTGCACGGAGTTCGCCCACACCCTTTACCCATCGGTCTATCGGAGGAACTTCGTTTGGATCTATGATGACATCAATCACGGTCGGAACTGCGCCCTCGATAGCCTCTGGCAATATCTCCGAAAGCTCTCCCGGTCGCTCTATCCGGTATCCTTTTGCGCCGAGTCCTTCTGCAACCCGTGCAAAATTCACCTCCTTAAAAGTCGTGGATACGGTTTTATCACCGAGACTGAATCGCTGAAGATCGTGTACCAACCCTAATTTCGAATTATTCTGAACGATCCAAACCACGGGAATATCATAGTTCACCGCGGTAGCTACCTCCATTCCATTCATCTGAAAACAACCATCACCTACGATCGCAACTACGGGCCTATCAGGAGCGGCGAGTTTTCCACCTATTGCGGCTGCGGTTGCGTATCCCATCGTGAGCATCCCAAAGGCAGATATAAAATTCGGCTTTTTGAATCGCATGTAATGAATCGCCCAGCATATATGGTTGCCGGTATCAACGAAGACGATTGCATCATCAGGCAAACTCTCCTGAATTTCTCGCATCAGTGCCTGAGGTTTTATCGGAACCGATTCTGAGAACGTCTTCGCCCCGTTAACAACCATTCCAACACTATCCTTGAATTTAATAATATCCTCGATTGGTCGCTCCTCCTTCGGGTCGTGCTTTTGTAATTCTCTTAAAACCCTGAACGAGATTTCGTTTATCACGGCTTGGCAATCCCCGACCAGACCAATGTCTGCTACATAGTTCTTGTCGATTTCTGATGGGTCAATGTTGACGTGGATTAGAGAATCGCTCGGTTCAAGTTTCGGGTCCCAGGAAAAGGTCGTCAACTGATTCAGGCTGGCGCCAACTACTAACAATACATCCACGTCGCCCATTAAATATTTTTCTGCAACTGGCGACCCGCTAAATCCTAAAACACCCAATGAAAGGTCGTGGTCTTCAGGGAATGCACCCTTTGCCTTTGGTGTTGTCGCAACCGGAATGTTGAGCATTTCTGCAAGTTCGAGAACTTCTGAAGTCGCATCGGATGCAATCACTCCGGAACCAACAAGCATTGCCGGCTTCTTTGCATTTACGAGCTTTTCTGTTGCGTCTATCACCAATTTTCTATCGAAGTAGGCGGATTTGACCCGATACCTCCGTGGTGGAAGCAGCGTGTCTTCTATTTCTGCTTCCATAATGTCTTTTGGATAACTGATGTGTACAGGACCTTTCTTGCCACTGAATGCGATTCTGAATGCCTCCCTTACTGTCTCTGGCATCTTATATCTGGACATTATCATCTCACTGTATTTAGTTATTGGATCGAACATTGCGACGGAATCGACACCCTCCTTTGTAGAGTCTTGAAACGTCCCTTTTCCGTAGATACTCGTGGGAACCTGCCCTGTTATAACTAATAGGGGAACATTATCCATATACGCATTTGCAACCCCGGTAACGAGGTTTGTGGTACCGGGACCGGATGTTGAATAGCAGACGCCGATCTTACCGCTCACCCTTGCGTATCCATCAGCCATAAAAGCCGCGCCTTCTTCGTGTTTTGATAATATCGGTTTAATCGCATCCTGCTTGTTTATGGCATCGTAAAGTGGAACCAACGCTGTACCCGGAACGCCGAAGATATATTCAACACCTTCACCTTCTAAATACCTTAATAACAGTCCTGCGGTCGTTATCTTCATTTACAATCACTCTCCTTTGAAACTATTTACAGCCTCTTCTTCTCGCTCGTAGAACTCAAAGAGCTGCGTAAATCCCGCAATGTCAAACACTTCCTTTACATAGGGCTTCAAGCAAGCCAATTTTATATTTCCTTGAACCTTTTTCAGCCGCTTCAGTGATGCAAGCATCACTCTCAATCCCGAGCTACTGATATATTCCACACCGTCAAAATTCACGACGATTCTCACGCTGCCCTTGTCAATCAGTGCGTTTATACTGCTCTCTACTCCGTTTGAGAGATAGGCGTCGAGCCTGCCGTTCAGAGATAATATCTCTACATTACCATCGCTTTTTCCTTCTATTTCCATAATCTATCTCACCTCGTATCTTTAATAACTACTATGTTTTTACATGTTTTTACTGCTCCTTTATAAATGTGTAAATATGCAATCGTTTTTACTATGATGCGGAATGCCAAAAAGCCCGATGGTCATTTTTCCACCTTTTCCAGTTCCTCTTTTCTACTTTTTGTTAAATCCAGGCTATTAAACTCTTCCGTGTCCGGCAGAATGATGTGAAGTTCTGAAGTATAATCTACAGATAGTTCGGCATCTTTAATACAATTCAAGGACATGCCCACCTGCTGTTCTATCCTCTGTGATAAAATGCAGGTGATACCCAGGGACATTCAGCCCTTCTACATAATCAGGGTAATAAAAACCAACTATTGTGCCTTCAATATCGTGGAATTCAAATGTGGGCTGGTTAGCGGTAACTTCAACTAAGGGAGGATAAGGCTTTTCTTGTCCCGGAACGCTTCTTGTTTTAACATAGCCGAAGGTGCCTTCTATCTTAACGGCATGAAATACGTTCTTCTCTTGAGTAGAACCTCCCAAATAATCCTGAAATTGAGTGTAATTCAATCCTTTCCAGACAGGTATTTCTCGGTCTGCATCAAAAAAAATCACGCAGGCGAAAGGGGAGGTCATGTCATCATCAACTGGATACGCCACGCCATCTGATTTAATTTGATAAAAATTCCCATCTAATGCAACCATTTCGCCATCTAAACCTTCAAAAGTGCCAAGACCAAAGTCGCCATAATCCTTCAAATCGACGTAAGTTATTACACCCTCATAAAGACCACCCAATATCACATCAATGGTAGATACCTGTGTTAAAATGTCACCTTGATTTTGAATGTCGGAATAAAAGTCAGGAGGTAAATAGCCTGCCAGTATGCCTGCGGTAAGGCATATTACACAGGCAATTACAAGAGATATCTTTGGTTTTGATTTTATATATTTGAGTAAACTGTACCTTGCACTAAAAAGTTTTCGGTTAGCATGGGCTTCTTATAATTTATTTTCTCTATTATTGTCTACAAGAACTGTTAATTTTATTTTTCTATCCTCCTTATCCTTAGTTTTTCTTTTCCGAAAACGCTTTTCTTTTTCTAAAAGAAAAGGGTTTATTCTACAAAAACCTGAACACCTCAGGCAACTCACCTACGATAGTTCTGAACTTTTCAGGCCATTTATGCGATTCAAAACCTTTCTGTGCGAGAAAAACAGCAGCCCACCGCTCCAGCCCAACACCCGAACACCCAGACCACAATTCCTCGCCACTTTGCAGTTTCACGCTGAACCCTTTTGGATATTTATTGCCATTCACACTCACATTTTGAAACTCCAGCCATTTCCCGCTATAAGGCAGGACCGCTTCGTAATCGGTAGTTCCCACTTCCTTCGACTCTGCCAAACCCGCTTTTCCCTCCTGTGCCATGAACCAGGGTGTTACCCATGCTTCGCGCCACTCGATGTCCATAAACTCCTCGAATATGCGGCGGTATCCTTCCTGTAGCTGCTTCGCATGTTCTATTACCTGCTTCTTTGTCCCTATCCATACTATCTCCACCCTGTGAAACTCATCAAGCCGCTCTATGCCATGAAGCCCGCCACTTTCATAGCGATGAGAAGTTCCTGACCTGTCAAAAACCGTTATCGGTAGAATTTCATCGGGTATTGTCTTCCCCTGCAGGAAAATCCAAAACGGCGGACATTGCGCATAGCACATCCCACCCACGGGCTCTATCCGCTCCATTATCATGTCCAGGGGAACCTCATTCGTAACTTTGTAATAGTCCATCACTTCCTCCCAGTATTCGGGGTCTCTCGTCTTTGGCGTGCATACGTAATACGCCTCAGGATAAATCCCTTTTGCATGTCCCGAACGCTTCCACACGTCCCAAGGCACGAACTTAGGAAAAATCATCTCTTCATATCCCAGTGGCTTGCACACTTCCTCCAGCAAGGCACGCTCAAAAGCTCTGAATATTTTCGTTAATTGCGGTCCGTATATCCACTGCCCTCTTCCCGCTGCATGCCGTATCCAACCTCGCTTTATCAGTTCTTCCGTAGGGTCCTTATCGAAATAAAAATCTCTCTTGCCACTTTCAAACAGCAATTCCCAGTGCTCACTTTTGCCTTTCCACCTTGCCGCCTCGCATTTATCCTCCAATAGCTTTAATATTCTATCGGGAATTCTTTTTTCTAACGCATACTCGTCCACATCCAGAAAAAGACGCAATCTCCCTTCTTCCTGTTTTATTTCCTTTACAAACGGTAATTTCTTTATTCTCAATCCCTCTTCCCATTCTATTCCTATCTCATAATCCTCTATTTCTACGCCCCTGATCCCTATTCGGTGCTTACCTAAAAATTTACCAAACTCGTTCTTCAATCTGAAAAGTGCATCATGCGCCCTCACAAACCTATCAGAGACTATTTTCAGCCCAATTTTTTCCCCGGCAACGTCCCACCAAGTAATTTCAGCACCGCAACCGGGTGGTGCACCTTTTTTTAATACGCCTTCATTACAATACTTCACAAACTCCGTTAGGTCCGACGAAGTTACAGCGTCACTTAAACTCCCGCTGCATTTAAGCTCGGCTTTTAGCTGGAATTCTATGTTCATTGGTTCGCTCACTTATCGTAATTACTTAATATCTCGTGGACGTATAAATATATTTATAAGTCATTCCGAAAATTATTAACCACGAGATTTCACAAGATTAACACAAGATTAGAAATCAGAGAGAAGAAAAACGATTCAGACTTCTTGATCTTTGCTTTTTCTCGTGAAAATCTGTGTAATCTTGTGGTTACTATATGGACTCACCACCATCTCTACCACTTCTTGTGCCGCCTTGGCATTCATCAGATAATCATCCACAGTTGCGATTAGCGACCCTATTTTTTCGGCTTCAAAATATGTCGTCACACGGTTTTCCTTTATCACGGTCTTCATATTGTTCATATTGTCCGGCATTAACGACTTCGCTACTAAATCCGCCGTTGTCCCGCTTATCTCGATTTTCGCTTTTATTTTCATTTTAATTTAATTTAAGACTAAATTTAAATTTAATCCACACTTAAATAAATTATGAAAACGATTTTATTGGCAGGCGGGTATGCGAAGAGGTTGTGGCCACTGACAAAAGATTGCCCCAAATCGTTGCTTCCCATAGCGGGTAAGCCAATAATCGAGTATATCCTGGATGGAATGGAGCACATAGGAGAAATTGAGGAGATATTTCTATCCACGAACCGCAAGTTTGAAACAAAGTTCAAGGACTGGCTCGGGAGCTACCGAAGCAGTAAAGAAATTAGACTGGCGATTGAAGAAACCCGAACTGAAGAGGGCAAATTGGGTTCAATTGGAGCGTTAAATTTTTTGATTGCGCATCACGGACTCAATGAGGATTTGTTAATCATAGGTGGTGACAATCTATTTGACTTCGACTTAAAAGAATTGATAGCGTTTTACAGGACTAAAAAGAAAACCGTAGTGCTTTTATACGATATGAAGGATAAGGAGCGAGTAAGAGGGAAATACGGTGTTTTGGAAATAGATAGCGATTTAAAGATTGTCAATTCAGAAGAAAAACCCGAGGAACCTAAGTCAACTTTAATCTCTACTGCTTGTTATATATTCACAAAGGAGGATTTAGCGTTGATTGGCGATTATCTGGCGGCGGGGAATAACCCGGATGCCATCGGTTTTTTTGTGTCTTGGTTGTGTAAAAGGAGTGCCCTATACGGTCTCGTTCATAGCGGGCTCTGGTTTGACATAGGAAGCTTTGATGATTACGAGCGTGCAAATGCGGTTTACGGAAAGAAATTGAAGGAGCAATAAAAGAAATGTTCGACTACGTGGTGGTTGTGGTCAGTGACGATTCAGAAGCGGCGAAATTGACGCTTTCTGAGCCAAAAAAGGATGTCCTTCTCGATTCAATCTTTGTGCCTGTTCCCGAAAGCGGATGGAATGGCGCTGCGGGCAACGGGCTTGGTACGCTGTTCGCAATAGAAAATGCGAGTAAAGCGATAGAGAAAGACCTCGTGGAAGAAGTAAAACGAGGGAAAAGTGTTCTTATCGTGCATACCGCAGGTGAGGGGACCAGAAACATACTCACAAGGACCTGTAAGAACAAAGCGTTCGTAGAGGTTCTCAACCTAACGATTTTGGAGGGCGTGATAAAACAGTTCCAGGATTTTGCCCTTCCGTCCCGTATCATGGTTACGTGGGGCGACCAGTTCTTGTTATTCGTGGATAGTGCAGAGGAGATAAGGAAATACGCACAGAACACGCACGTCATGCTCTTTGGCTTAAGGGCAGAACTCACAGAGGAAGTTGCGAGTAAATACGGTATTCAGATAGTTAAGTGCGGGGAAGGAGAAGGTTGCGAACTTCTTGACTTTGATGACACTCGTAACTACGAAGCGGTAAAAAGAAAGTTGCAAAAGCTAGCTGGTGGCGAAGTAATGGTGAACATGGGGATGTTTACGATGAGCGGCGTTTTGGCTGAACGTATGCTCGATGCGTTCGGCGATGAGCTTGAAACGAGAAAAGGAAAGTTCAACTCAGATGAGTTATGGCAATTGTGGGTTTCACCTGAGCATGGAGCTGAAGCTGATTACTGGCTCCGTGAGCGGGCAGACCGGTTAAAGAATGAGATATTTCGTGCAGAGCCGCTTGCGCTGATAAAAAGCTTTCCTTTAAGCGATAAAACAGTATGGCTGGATTTCGGCACGAATGAGAGTTATTACGAAAATGTGATGCGGATTCTGGCTGAGGACGATGTTGGAAGGAGATTGCGAGAATTTGTAGGTGTTAAAATTAAAATTTCTTCGGTAAAAAACGGCTGTGAAGTTTTGGATTCTGTATATGAGAATGTGGAGTTTGAGAAAGGGTTGGTAAAGAGCAGCGTTGTATCAAACGCGACAGCGAAACACGCACAGCTTGAACAGGCTTGCGTGATAAATTCTAAGTTAAACAGAATACGGGGAAAGAACTGCGTTGTTTACAACGTGGTTGACCATGCGGAACTCGAACTCGAAGATTGCTTCCTCGTGGATGTGTTCCATCCGAACAAAGGGCGGATAAGGCTTAAGATGCAGATTGGGATGGAGAAGGAGGACAAAGAAAAATGGTGGTAGTCGCGTCTTCCGGAGAACGATTTTTCGCTGAGCGAAATTGCAGACATGATGAAAGGCGTTTCTGAATACGAAATGGAGGTTACGAAGAAGAAGTTTGAGGATGTCGCTGAGATACCTGTGGAACGACCTTTGAAAATCCAACCATTTGTGGAGCACAAGCCGTGGGGTTACGAGTTCTGGTGCGTTTCACCGAGGAATTATTGCGAATTCGAAACCGGAGGCGTAATGCAACGATTCACATTGGACGAACTAACTTGTTTGTTCCCTGAAAAGCTTGCAGGGCACATTTTGGAGAAATTCCCGCTGATTGTAAAGATAATAAAAGCGGATGAAAATCTATCTGTGCAGACGCATCCGGACGATGCGTATGCGAGAAAACTCGGCGATGTGTTCGGTAAAGAAGAGGCGTGGCACGTGCTCGAAGCGTCAAAAGAAGCGAAGATTTACCTGGGATTCGGCGATTTTATGGACGCAGCGAGCTTTAAAGAAGCGGTAAAACGAGAAGACTTTCTTTCGTGTTTGAACGCGTTTGATGCGCACGTTGGTGACGTTTACCACATTCCTGCGGGTGTCATTCACGCATTAGGCGCGGGAACAAAGGTGTACGAAGTAAGCACTGCATCTGAACGAACTTTTCGGATATATGACTATGGCAGGGGAAGGGAACTTCATTTGGAGGATGCCATGAAAATGTTGAGGTTCGATGAAGTAGGATGCGGTAAGGATTTGAAGAAGGTGCATAAGCTTTTGCATAAAGAGCGAGGATGCGAGGAATATATGCTTTTGAGGGGTGAGCGATTCGAGCTGCGGCTTTTCAAGGTGCATGGCAAAGGAGTAAAGGTTTTTACAGAAGGCAAGCT
>JAUXHM010000016.1 GCA_030621535.1 Candidatus Methanophagales archaeon
AGGGATATGAGTTTGAAGAGACAGGCAAAATAGGACTAATCGCAGCGGGAACTGCCGATTTACCGGTTGCCGAGGAAGCGAGAGTGGTTGCCGAGGTCTGCGGTTGTGAAGTGATAAAAGCGTATGATGTGGGCATTGCAGGCATACACCGGCTGGTAGAACCTCTGGAGGAAATTGTAAACGCCGATGTAGCGGCGATAATCGTGGTTGCCGGTATGGAAGGGGCATTGCCCTCCGTAGTAGCAAGTTTGGTGAACGTTCCCGTGATTGGCGTTCCAACCTCAGTGGGCTATGGGCTGGGCGGAAAAGGCATAGCAGCGCTTCTTTCTATGCTCCAGAGCTGCTCACCCGGATTAGCAGTGGTGAATATAGACAATGGCGTTGGAGCTGGGACTTTCGCTGCAAAATGCGCGTACAAAAAAAATTGCTAAATCATAAAATTTCACCGCAGAGCACACGGAGAACGCAAAGAAAGGCACAAGAAAACAGAAAATAAATTATGGACACAGATTAACGCAGATTAACACAGATGATAAGAATCAACACGATCAAACTAAAATAAGTCCGTGTAAATCAGTGTAAATCTGTGTCTTAAATAGAAAAAAGCCATACTTTATATACAATAAATAATCAGTGTAAATCTGTGTAATCTTGTGGTTATTTTATTTTTCGGAATGCCTATATTTTCTCGTCACGCATCAACCGCCTTACTTCTTCCATATCGCTGGTTTGACCAAGCACCCACATTAACTTTACCAGCGCGGTTTCTGGTAACATATCCTCGCCCTCTATTATTCCAGCACGAAGTAAATCGCGACCTGTATCGTAAACTCTATCGCAGATTGTCCCGTATAAGCATTGCGAAGTCATCACGACGGGTATACCCTGTTTTATTGCTCTTGCCACGCCGGGAATCCATTCCGCCGATACATGCCCTAATCCAGTTCCCTCTAAAACAATGCCCTTGTATCCCTGCTGTGCTATGAAGAAATCGAGTATCGCGGGGTCAGCACCGGGATAGAACTTTATAAGACAGCATTTGTCCTCAAGCTTATCGCTCAGCTCTAATTCGTTCTCACCTCGCTTCGTATATGCAGAGAAGAACTCAAACCGTATTTTATTTATGTCGGTTGCATCATAAATCACCTTTCCTATTGGCGTATCGTTTATTGATTGAAAAGCGTCGCGTGCCGAAGTATGCATCTTCCTCACCTTCGTGCCCCGGTGAATGAGACAGAAATTATCGGAGGTGCTGCCGTGCATTACTACCACCACTTCCGCAAGGTCGCTGCATGCAACTTTCGCGGCACATATCGTGTTCATTGCGGCATCACTGGATGGGCGGTCTGAACTACGTTGCGACCCGACAAGAACAACAGGCACGGGCGTTTGCACCATAAAAGATAGCGCTGCGGCAGTATAACCCATTGTATCCGTACCGTGCGTAACGATTATACCTTCTGCACCGTTTTTTATCTCGTTATAGACCTCCGCGGCGAGTTTACGCCAGTATTCGGCACGCATATTCTCGCTGAGTATGCTGTAAATCACTTTTCCTTTGATATTCGCTATTTGCCCTAATTCCGGGATTGCCTCAAGTATGTCTTCGGTAGAGAACTGAGGAGAAACCGCACCGGTTCGATAATCCACTTTAGAGGCAATTGTGCCGCCGGTAGAGAGAATGGACAGCGTAGGTAAACCATCTTTTACTTCCCTTTTTCGCTTCTCTTCCCCTTCCCCTGCTCCTTCTTTCGGTTCCTTTTCTGTTTTTAGCCTTCCTCCCCCCTCTATAACTTCTATTTCCACATTTTCCTGTCGTATACCAATATTGTAGCCACTATCGAGTTTTATAACCACGTTTCTTGAGGCTGTCGGCATAGCCACGCCTTCATAAACGACAACACCGCTATCGCTCTTCTTCTTTATCCTTATGCGGTCGCCTTCAACAAAACTGTTTCTTTGCATCAACAAAATATCTCTGATGAAAAGATAAAAATAATCCCTATTCCATCCCCTTTAATATTTCTCCAATTTTTGTTTCGTAATCTAATATATATCCCAATGCCTCGCGAGCTAAACGTAATTTCGTATCATGCGAAAGTTCGCCTTTTTCGAGTTCCTTGATTATCTCGTCGTATCTCGCAGGATTCACGATAACCGCAACGTTTTCAAAATTCTTTATCCCTGAGCGAAGCATTGCAACACCGCCGATGTCCATGCCATTAAGCGCGTTTTTGGTCGCCAAACCCAAACCCAAATCCAGGGGTATGAGGTTTACAGCAACGATTCCTATCTCTGCAGTTGCAATTCCTGCATGAATGCGTGGATGCAAGGTCTTTATTTTACCGCCGAGCAGCTCTTGAACTCCGGTAAACGTGGATACTTTTGTCACGGGTATTCCGCTTTTCAAAATCGGTCTTGCGGTGCCTTCAGTTGCAATTATCTCTACTCCAAGCTCATTCAGTGCTCGTGCAAATTCCACTACCTTATCCTTCTTGAATACGCTTATCAGGGCTTTCATCTTTTTATCCTACCTTCGAACCACCCTATCCTCACTTCTCTCTTCTCTTTTTCACCAAATTCCGGGACATACGGCTTTATGTCTATCAAAGGAGTGCCATCAATTGCATCTATACCATTAACCCTCAATATATTTCCCTTCCTTTCAATTAACCTCACAATAGAAATCCCAATTGGATTCGGTCTATGCGGTGACCTCGTGGTGAATAAACCATGCGGTTCAGTATCCCAGGGAGTTCTTACGAGAAGCGAATAACCTTCTGATTTATGCAGCCAATACAGGACGGTAAGATGGGAAAACCCTTCTATGTCTTTTAAGCCACCCTCATATTCCTTAAATACCTCTATTTCAGCAATCTGCTCTGATTTGCATGTTTGACATGGGCACTCCGTGAGTGTTTTATACGGAGTGTGAATTACGCCAATTTGCTTCAGTTTCATTTTGAATTTAAAGAAAGTTACAAAAGTTAATAAAGTTTATATCAGCAATCCCAACCATTCAAACACTCCTACCATCTTTAATGCTACATAAAACATCACGATAATAAAAATATATCTTAGCTGCGCTGCAGGTAGTTTGTGAGCAGTTCTCGCACCTATCTGAGCTACTGGAATGCTTGTTATTGCCAGACAAGCCCATGCGAGGAGATTGACGTATCCAATGGAATAAGGAGGCAGATTTGGGACAGAAAGTCCATTTATTAGATAGCCGATAGAACCCGCTATGCTCGTAAATACCATCATTGACAGCGATGTCCCAACTGCGTGATGCATTTTAAATTTTAAAGCAATTGCGAGCACAGGAACCGTGATGATTCCACCACCAAGTCCAAGCATTCCACAGATAATGCCGATAGGAAACCCACAGCAAGCCCAGAGCAGAGGCTCTTCTTTAGGGGCTTCCTCAACCTTTGGCGGATTCCATGCCAGCATCCTTAGCGCACCAAGCCCGATTACGAGCCCAAATGCGGGTTTTAATATTTCTTCGCTGAGAAGCCGTGAAGTAATTGTCGAGCCTATAAGTGCTCCAACTGCTCCACAGACACCTAAAACCATTCCTGCTTTCCACCATACCGCCTCTTTCTTTGTATGCGCCCATGCTCCGCTGATTGCAGTTGGGAACACGACAAGAAGGTTAGAGCCAAATGCGAGCTTTATTGCTATATCAGGTGAATAACCCATTGTAGTGAATACAAAGAACGTCACTGGCACCATGATAAAGCATCCACCAACGCCGAGAAGCCCCTCCGCAAATCCAACTGCCACACCTGTCAGTGCTAAAACGAGTATTATAGTTAGAAGTTCCATGATTTTCTCCTTTTCAAATTGTTTTTTCTTTTCTACAAAGCTTCTTTGATAAATATTCTCTTAAAACTTTTAAAGAAAAAGCGTAATATATGGAACTAATAGTACTGAGATTGGGGCACCGCCCGGAAAGGGACAAACGAATAACCACGCATGTCGGATTAGTTGGACGCGCTTTGGGCGCTAAAGGCATGCTGCTCGCTTCGGATGATAGAGGCATAGGGAGAAGTATAGAAGAAGTAACAACGAGATGGGGTGGTGACTTCTTTGTGCAAACAGGTGTGAAATGGAGAGACGAAGTAAAGAGCTGGAAGCGTGAAGGTGGGAAAGTATGTCATCTCACGATGTATGGTGAGAGCATTCTTGACGTGATAGCCGAAATAAGAGAAGAAGCGAAAAAAGAAAAAGCTCGTATAATGGTTGTAGTAGGTGCTGAGAAGGTTCCCTACGACGTTTTCGATGTGGCGGACTGGAACGTTGCAGTATCAAATCAACCGCACTCGGAAATAGCAGCACTGGCATTATTCCTTGATTATTTGCAGCAAGGCGAAGAACTAAACGCTAAGTTTGAGCATGCCGAACTGGAAATAGTGCCAAGAAGGAAGGGGAAAGAGGTAGAGGTGAAGGATAAGGAGAAGTTAAAGAGGAAAAAAGGAGCAACAAGAGAATAAATTATAATTATTGACACAGATTAACGCTCGTGGGCTCTGCCCACGTCCCCGCAAGCCCAGAAAGGGCTTAATTAACACAGATGATAAGAATCAACACGGTTAAACTAAAATAAATCCGCGTAAATCAGTGTAAATCTGCGTCTTAAATAGAAGGAAGTTATATTTTGTATACAAAAATAAAATGAAAAGATATAAAATCGCGGTAATTCCGGGCGATGGTATAGGAGCAGAGATAATAAGCGAAGGTAAAAAGGTGCTTGAAGCGGTTTCCGACCTCGATGGGTTTGAACTCGACTGGATAGAATATCCGCACGGTGCAGAGCATTACCTGAAGACCGGAGAGTTAATCGGCGAGAATACGCTAAAAGAGCTGGAACGGAGTGATGCAATATATTTCGGGAGCATAGGCGACCCGCGTGTAGAAACAGGTGTTTTAGAGCAGGGCATTTTGCTTACTATGCGGTTCTATTTTGACCAGTACGTGAACCTGAGACCGGTGAAACTGCTGGAAGGGGTCAACACGCCGCTGGCTGGAAAAGGTCCAGAAGACATAGATTTCAGTGTTGTGAGGGAGAACACCGAGGATTTCTATGTCGGTATTGGCGGCAGGATGAAAGGTAAAGGAAAAGGTAAAAAGAGAGAAGAACTGGAAATCGTAAGGAAACTTTATAAAATTAAGTTCGGGCTGGACATCGAGTCCGATGCAGACGAACTCGCATATCAAATCGGTGTCGTGACGAGAGAGGGCTGCGAGCGAGTGATAAAGTTCGCATTTGAGCTTGCGAAGGAGAAAGGCAAGAAAAAGGTAACGAGTGTGGACAAGGCGAACGTGCTAACGCATGCCTACGGGTTCTGGAGGGAGGTTTTTAACGACGTTGCACGGGGATATCCGGATATAGACACCGAGTTTAATTTCGTGGATGCGATATGCATGTGGCTCATTAAGAACCCTGAATGGTATCAGGTCGTGGTTACGCCAAACATGTTTGGCGACATTATTACCGACCTCGGTGCAATGATTCAAGGCGGTCTGGGGCTCGCACCGGGAGCGAACATAAATCCTGATGGCGTTTCCATGTTCGAGCCGATTCACGGTTCTGCACCGAAATACAAAGGTAAAGGCGTTTCAAACCCGATAGCTACGATTTGGGCGGGTGCTATGCTTTTAGAGAATATTGGTGAGAAAAGCGCATCACAAAAAGTGTTAGACGCGATTGAAACGGTCTTGAGGAAGGGAAAGGTGAGAACGTACGACCTTGGAGGGAAATCAAAGACAGGCGAAGTGGGTGATGCAATTGTCCGGGAAGTCAGGGGGTAAAGGGTGTGAGGTGTGAGTCCAATTAGCGGGTTTAGCGGGTTGGCGGTTTAGAGGTTTTTTGTAGCACCTCTTTCTCTTCCATCTTTAACTATTTTTGGGTTAATGGGATTAGCATGTATATTTTTCTTGACGAGTCTGGTGACTTAGGCTTCTCAAAAAAGTCTCAACAATATTTTGTGATAGCAATTTTAGAATGAAGTTGCTGAGAAGGCAGGTATAATTGGTGAGTAAACCCTTTTGGAGACAAAACCGAAAACCTTTTTATACCTAACGGGTATATAATATATGTGGTGAGTAAGTCCTCCCGAAAGGATGATGCCATGTTGACATGGGTGGGAGCGAGTAGGGAAGGGTTCACCAATTTTTTATTTTTTGAAAACTTTAAAAGCTTCGACAGGTGGAGCAAGAGAAGCATTTATAAGCAGAAGAGGAGCCTTATCATTATTGGCTGACGATTTCCCCATTCCCTCAGAAAGAAGGTCTGCTGCGATTTGTTCAAGCTTACTTATTTCGCGTTTCCTGAAACCGATGAAAACACCGCCGAATTTGCCACCGACTAAGGTTCGTGTTTTTTCTCCGCGTTGAAGCACTTTATTGAGTAATGGATGTAGGATTTGCACCTTATCTTCCTTATCTGTTATAATCAGTATCCCGTTTTCAATTCCTACTATCCAATTAGATGTCTTTGCTTTAGGCGGGATGATGCGGTTAAGTGTTGGATGCTCGATGTCGAGATGCGTCACGGTAGCTCGTGAATAACCCTTCAGATGGATATAAACATGCGCGTTGGGCAGTTCTTCTGCGTTGAGGTAAACTTTTGCATCTAATACCAATTTGCCTTCTGCGGGGCCAGTCATGCTTATTAAAAGTTATAGGTGTTCGTATAGACTATTAGATTTACAATATATATATGGGGTATAAACGAATAAAGAAATGAGTGATAAAATTGACGAAAAGAATATAAAAGCATACTATTATCAAGAGAGAATTAATTTAGCAAAGGAGAGAATTAGTAGTAAAAAGAAAGATTTTTCTCCAGTAAAAGAACTGATTAAAGAGTTACAAACTCAGCCTAAAGATTTTCCTTTATCTTCTAAAATCAAAGAAAAAGTCTTAAGAACATTCCCCGAACTATCTTTACTTGAGTATCAGAGATTTGAACATGTATTCTCTGTCATCGAGTATTTTCATAAATTAGTCAGTGGAAACTTCAATTATTTTATTAATACTCTTCCCATGAGTGAAAAAGAGAAAACATCTAATGAAACCTTTAATGATTACATTACGAATCTTAAGATTTTACATAGCATATATAAATCGTTAAAAGAAGATGAAAAGGAGATTTTGTGGTTGATTACAGTGCTCCACGATATTGGTGATATTGGTGAACATGCCGAACACTGTGAAATAGGAGCAGAATTAATTGAATTGGTATTGGCTAGATCTGACTACTCTTTGGATGATCGTAATCTTGCTATTAATGTAGTTAAGTATCATATCTATCCGGGAATGGTGGCTCAGGGTGAGAGAACACCAAGGTCGTTAATTAAAGCTATTGAAAGTATTTCTCAAAAAAAGGAGTTTCAAGATAAATTCTCCAAGTTTTTAATTATATTCCATACGATGGATCTGGCAGGTTGGAGAGCGGGTAAAAATAGTTTAACGCCCGATAGATTGGAGAGACGTATGGGGTATCTTAATAAAAAAAGATTAGAGGATTTAACAAAGGATTTTTGGAGATATAGATTAGAACAATTAAGCAAAGAAGATTTTGATGCTCCTATCAAACAAGAATATGTTGAAAAGATATGGGGGCAAATTAATCAATTACTATCCCAAGAAGAAATGAACTTTTTTGAAAAACACTTAAATGAAACGATAGATTTAGAAGATTGTATGCCTATAATTCAATCACTATCAAGAATAGACAAATCATCATCTATCGAATCAGCTAAAAATTTTATTAAGATGTTCAGATTTTTTGCTCAGTTTGCAGAACTATATAGAGCAGATTATACATTGATAAGTTCTAATCATTATCCACTAGAGAAAGAATATAAATTTATTCTGGGTTATATCAATAAATGCTTAAGAAAAGTTCCCGATAAAATGAGCAAAGACAAACTAAAAGAGCATCTCGAAAAAAATGCTATGAATAGCTTTTTTGATATCCCAATAAAGGTTAAAGATTATAAATTAATATTTGATATTGATATACTAATTGAGAAAAGAAAAATATAAGGGGTATATAAAAATGTCTAACACTTTAAATGAAGGAGATCTAATTGATATTTACTACATATTGCCTCAAAAATGTTTTAAAGATGTTGGAATTGTTAAATCTGTTAATTCATTCGAATATAAAAGTTTCTTAGGCGGCTCTATTAGGGAATTTCTTGAAGACCCTACGGTATCGAAGTTATTTGGGTTAACAATAGGGAAGGCGATGATAAAAATAGGTGAAAAATCCATACAATGGTTACCTAAAAGAAGATTTTGGCCTACATTTTTCCCAGAGCTTTTAAAAGAAGATAAAGGATTACAAGATCACCTAGATAAGTTAGTGCATTCTATACAAATTGGAAAACAACCACCCAGTACAGATATTTATCCACAAGCTACTGAAGAGTTATGGAGTGTTCAAGTAACGCATAGTGAGGCATTAAGAGCAGAACTACGCTCAACACCCGGATTATTGCCACTAATCAGTTCATGTAAAAATAATGGGAACTTGGTAGCTAAGATTTGCATTGCAGATCCAGAGCGTCTGCTTCCTGAAATCGCCGAGACAGAAATAAATGCAATTTATAGTGTAGAAGGTGAAAAAATCCAATCCAAAATTTGTCATAATGCATATCCGCATGAAAGCTTAGTGAAATTTTTATATCCTTGGGACTTGGATTACATCAGAAAACTTAACGATACGTATGCAGCTCTTTGGCTTCTTAAATATAACGCTGAAAAAGAAGGAGTTGATAACCAAATTGATTTTTATACTTACAAAAATGATCCAACTTTAAGGGCTACTTTTGTCTATGGCGAAAGCAAGATACTCGATTTTGTTTATTTCCCTGAAAGCTGGATTGGTATGACGGGAATCATTTGTAGATGTGAAGTATTAGATGGAACACCCATAAATAGCGAAATTTTCAAAAAAGCGGAAAGGGAGCGTGAAAGCATGAATCTCGGACCAAGAAATGATTTAATTGAAACCATGGAAGACAAATTAATCGAAAAATTAGATGAACGGGGTTTAAATACAGTATCATTTGATAATAATGGAACTAAAAAGGAGATGATAGATAAATACAATAAAATTGATAAGAACCTCAAACATGAAAGCTATGGGTATGAAGAAAGAAAAAAAAAATTGACCGAAATACAAAAGGGAGAAAAAGGCAAATTGGTTGTCACACCAGAACCTGAAATTATAGTTTTACCCCATAAATAAGAGAATACCAAGCAAGTTTAGAAGCAAGACCATTTAGTGAGTGCTGTTTTATTTCCACAATAGTCCCTTAGATTCTATTTTTAAGTCTTCGAGATCTTTTCTAACATTTGACTGACAGTTCCCGAGTGTTTCAATCGTACCAAATAACCATCGTATATCATCAGCACGGGAAGCTTTGAATGATTCTTGACATTTGCTATAATAATCAGACAGCATTGGGGAGAGTGCATCAGGTATTTTTTTACTATGCGAATTTTCCTGCCACATTCCTTTAAGTATTCCACAAATTTCACGTTCTCTATCGATAAGAACTGATAAAACACCCTCATCATATATTTCTTCCGATTTTTTGGGATGTACTTCCCCATATAATTTTCCAAGGATATCATCACTTGTAGTAGGTTTTAACCACATACCCAATCCTTGTAAACCGATACTGCCAGCAGGCATACGCATAAAGGTAGCACTCTTAACAGAATCTGTTCCAGTAACACTCACAATGTTACCTCTTACTGATATTAGCTCATCCTGCGTTTTAACATGAAAATTAGGAAAAATCTCCCTGAAAGCAAATAATCCAATAAATGTTCCGTATTGTAATCGAACGTGACGTAGCTCAGTTTGATCAGGATTAGTTGTGAAGTCCCCAACATTACTCATAAAGCTATTTTTTAGTTCAGGTGCTTTCGGAAGAGCTTTTTCTAACGTGAGTGATTCGCTATAAGCTAACTCTCCTAACTTTCTTGGAGATTGGAGAATAAATTCCACATTGCCATCACGTTGTCCGAAAAGCCCATTTGCAAGCACTTCAAACGTTCTGCTGGCATCCGTTTCTACCACGCGTGATACTATCAATGTATTATCTTCGTTTACACTTCCTCTTTCTAATAAAACCTTGGATGAATCAAAAAAATCTTCTGGCATATCGGGAAACTTCAGCGTTATAAGTTTCATCGCTTCTCTTACCGTCCGAGGAGGATCAGAAACTCTGAATAGACGCACATATATTTCAAACAGTCGCTGCCATGTTGTCATATCATTTATATGGGTGTAATATATATCCCCTAATGCACGTACTTCCCTTAAATCGTTTGTGTGGTCATCTAGACCTTCCTTTATCCATCTTGCGATCTCATCTTCCGCGAAGTGAGGCCAGACTTTGTTACGAAAATCTTGATTCCATATTTCGTCGTATCCACCTTTTACAAACATCTTATTTTCGGATGCTCTGATCAGTTCTTTGATTACAGGCTTGGTAATTAAGGGCGTGTAATGTGCGATCAAGCTCAAAAGTCGAGTTGTGGTAGAAGTACCCAAAGCGTTCAGTAACCAAGTTTTAGCTTGATTTACATACCCTGAAGTATCAATAACTTCTGGGCAAGACCCACTCTCATTGAGCTGTTGCGACATACAATATACTACCTAAGTTTTAGTGCATAAAAAACTTTTTGATTTTATTTATGCCATTTAGAAACGGTCGTGTTTCAAGATTAGTTGAAATTTGTAGAGGGTCTTGTGTGTAGTAAAAGGAAAGAGGAACTATATAAAGGCTGCTTGTGGAAAAAAAGAAGAGATAACTAGGAATTTATAAATGAGAGATTGCATAAAAGAAGTGAACATTAACCAAAGATGATGCACGACAAATTTATTAAAGAAGTTCCACATTTAATAAACTATGATGTATAGGCAGTTGGGGCATAACACCAGAAGAGCAGCCAGAATTTAATGAAATAAACAAGCGCGAAAGCCAAGATTGAGAATATAAAAAAGTTTTACCAAACTCATCTTCACACCGTTCCTTTTTCCATTTTTAAGTAGCTACCACGTCGGATAGCCGTGTAGCCCCTGTTAATTCGATATTTATTTTATTGGGTTTTTCACAGCCAATATTTCCAAGCGCCCCTTCAAAGGCGTTTCTAACGGAAAACACGCATTTTTGAGGGCGTTCTCGCAACAAATGAACAGATATACCCTCTAAAACGTCTTTAAAACCCATATCCGTGAGATACCGCCTCAGGTATTGAATGAAATTATATTTCAGTATAGCCGTTTCTAGCTTAGTATTGAAGGACGTAGTGAAGAGCGGGATGAAGGCGTCATAGCCCCCACCACGTACCAAAAACATGTTTCCAGCAGTCCCTTGCCAAATACACCTTTTGAACGGGTAGATAATATACCTTTTACCCACTATCGTCCTTCGAATTGGTTTAATATTGCTTAATATATCTTCCTTTCTGAATTTGGTGCCGAATCGGACGACAACAAAATTTGAGTTCAATCGAGTCAGCACTCGTACACCCGCTTTTCTCGCTTCTCTCATGAGTTCGCCCGATTTCAAACCCCCGTCGATGATAATCTAATCCAGTCCCCTTTTTTATTTTACCCGTTTTTATCGCTTTTGCTATCTCTTGCGGATTAGTAAGATGTCGTTTGTTGTGATTGATGATTCTGAAGTCGGTGATAAAGTTCGGGCCTTTATATCGCTCTACAGTGAATAAAACGTCCTGTAATAGCTCATAACCTCCAACAATGTAATTTTTAATCACCTTTGCACCATCTATCTTCTTCCCTTCCCTTTTCAGATATGTTGCATCGCAGACCTTTGTCTTGCTCGAGGAATACATGAGGAAGTCTTTTAGAGAGATTACACCCTTAATGAAAAGTTCTCCCAACTCCTTTATCTGATTGTAGTAAAATGAAGTGGATAAATTCAGAATTCCCCACTTCTTAGCGGCTCTTATCAATAGCTGTGGCGTTTCCAACTTCGCAGTGACCAACCTCTGACAAGCTTTTGTGTAGCGACTTATTGCTCTCCAATGGGCTTAGAAAGCTCCATAATAAATTAATCTGTTCCATATTAATCCATCTCCTCTTTTATCCATTGGAAGAGACGGGTATTTAAAAATATCGTATAATAATTGGCTAACTGGGTGTGGGAAGATCAGATATATAGCTCTTTCAAAACCTTCCTTTAGCTTATCTTTTTTATCCTCTAAACAACAAATATCAATCACAAAAACTTCTTTATAATCTCCCTTATCCAATCAGACTTCGTCCCCAGCCTCTGGTCAATCGCCCTCATAATCATCAAATCCTCCTCTTCAAATGATTTCATCAGCAGAAGCAAGAAGAAATA
>JAUXHM010000009.1 GCA_030621535.1 Candidatus Methanophagales archaeon
GAAATAACAATAGATCACACGCCAACAGATGCGACTGGTGTCCTCTTAGGTGTCTGGGACTGGGATGACCTAAGTAAGGGCGAATATATAATAGATAACAACCAAGATGGACACGCCCATTTCCCATCCAGCGGTACGTACACAATACCAGAGAACGGTAATTACTATATAGCCGTGGGAGCACTAGACGGTGGCTTTAGCTACGATGGATGGTATGATATCTACATTGGGTAGAGGTACTCTTTACCACCGCCTTTTTGCTGCTCCTTTTTATCTTTTTTTTTCTTCATTTTCCAACAGCTCTTTTATCTTTTTCCCGTTCAGGCAAAGCTCAAAGTCACACAGCTCGTAATACCGCCTTGCTCTGTTACCTTTTCCAAGCACTGTCTTCCCCTTCAATATCCCCACCCGTTCAAGTTTCTGAAGATGCAGATGCAGTAGTGGTCGTGATTGTTCTAACTCCCGGGCTAACTCTGAAGTGTATTTCCTCTTCTCTGATAGTGCTGCTATTATGCGAAGTCGGTGTTTATTGCTCAGTGCTCCGCAGAGATTAAGGAAATTAGATGGAGTTAGCTAGCGCAAAGATAGTTCCAATCGGGCAATTTAGTACTATGGAAGATAGGCAGATATCGGAAGCGGTAAAAATAGACGATTCTGCAAGGACTTTATGCTACAAAGCAACAATCATCCCAGGCTTCCGCGCATACGCTCGCTGCTATGCCTTTTCGTGGAAAATCGGAGCGGTAAGCGCGAGCGATGAGGCACCTTGCGCCGCAAATCTAACTGTAATACCTGTGTTTAAAATAAATCCTGACGGAACCACTACGGTAGTAGAAACCATCGAGGGAAGCGGTCCTATGGTAGTGACAGTGACCCCAAACGAAGACGGCAGCACAAATATCACCAAGGAAGACAGGCAGATATCGGAAGAGGAACGATACCTTTCAAACGCATACAAGGAGATAATAATAACTCCAGAAACAGAGCTTCCCGTGAATATTGTGAATGAAAACTTCAGTCTAACAGCATATGTCCTGGAGCCATATGAAAAAATAGACGCAGACTGGAGGTGGGGGTATTACACAACCTCAAAAAATTATGGTTTAGGCACGGGCGCAAAAGCTTGGGATGGCCGCACCTACAGCTATCCCTTTTGGTGGTAACGAGCTAATAGGAGAGGAAAAAGACGAGAGGTGTAAAAAGTTTGGCGCTTTTCATTTCTTGTGCGCCTTTTTCATTTTTTGTGATTCCACAGTGTTCACACTTGAAGAAAGAAGGAGAAGAGACAAGCAGAGCATGAGGCTGAACTCAAAAGCGTCTCTTCTCAGCGCTCAAATGTTTTATCTGCATTCATATACGACATTAATCGTAGCGCGGACTTCCACCTCTTTTGGCTCGATTGGCGGAGCTAATGCCTCTGGCATTGAAGTTGGAATTGAAATTGCATAGTCAAATCCCCCTCCTCGATATGGTTCCACATACACGCCACTTTCCCTTACCGCGAATACCCTCACGAGCTCAAGACCTAAACCACTGGCTATCGCATCGGCTTTTGATTTTGCATCCTCACAAGCCTCTTTTATTGCTTCTTTCCTCAATTCCTTCTCCTTATCTTCGCTTAACCCAAATTCTATCCTTCTCACTTTGCTAGCACCTGCGTTTATCGCTTCTTCATTAACTTCGCCTATTAAAGATTTGCTACAACGCTACAACAATTTATATAATGTATCCCTCCTCTTAGGCGTTCTCCCCGCATCCTTTATCAATCGCTCGAAGTCCTCTGGACTCATATACTCACCTGCCAGGGAACCCGATAGCCTTGAGATGCTCTCTTCCATCAGCGTCCCACCTAAATCGTTTACACCAAAATGAAGCATCCTCTGCACATCCGCCACGCCTAACTTTACCCATGATGCCTGCACGTTCACACAATAAGGATGAAGAATAACCCTTGATAGCGCGTGAACGATTGCATTTTCCAAAAAAGAAACTCCTCTGTTCACCATCCGCCCCAATTCATTGTTCTTTCGCATGAACTTCAGCGGCACGAACTCCGTGAATCCACCTGTCTCCTTCTGTATCTCTCTTATCTTAAATATGTGCTCTATCCTGTCCTCCAATGATTCGATATGCCCATACAGAATAGTAGACGTTGTGGGAATACCCAACCGATGTGCAGTCTTTATTATCTCCACCCACCGCGCGGTTTTTATCTTCTTAGGGCATATTATCCGTCGTATGGAATCATCGAGTATTTCTGCTGCCGTTCCCGGAATAGAACCCAGACCAGCCTTTTTTAATTCTTTCAACACCTCCTCTTCGCTCATCCCTGAATTTCTCGCCACGTGGTGTATCTCCATCGGCGAAAAGGCATGTATATGGACATCAAAATTCGATTTTATTTCTTCCACGATTCTACAATAGTCCGGCAGGGTAAGGTCAGGGTGCAGCCCGCCTTGAACGCATATCTCCGTTGCATCATTATTCACCGCTTCTTCAACCTTACTCAAAACCGCATCCATGCTCAGCAGATACCCACGCTCCTTCTCTTCTCTGAACGCGCAGAACTTGCAGTTGCCTACACAAACATTCGTGAAGTTTATGTTTCGATTTGACACATACGTGACAATATCGCCTTTCTGCTCTTTACGCAGTTCATCGGCTAACTGGAACAGATAACCGGGATTAGCCGCTAAAAATACCGCATCTTCTCTTTCAATCTCTCCCTTCCTTATCTGCTCGTACAGGTCATCAAAATTCTCGTTCATGTCTTACTCGAGATTTGGCAATATGGGTTTACTTATGCTGTCCTACCCTACCCTACCACATCTCATCCTATTTCCCTCTTCCTTTGCTCGTTATTCCCGTTATTATCTCCTTATCAAGGTCAAATACGGTTGCTGTATCTTTGCCATTTGTTATTTTTAGCTTCTTGCTACTGTCTATTTCACCAACGATAGCGGCTTCTATTCCCGCATCTCTGAATATTTCAATGCATTCTGCTCCATTATCCTCGTTCTCTACCGTGAGTACAAATCCCGTCCCCGGATACATCTTCAGCCAGTGCTCGAAAGATATTTGTTCCACAACATCAGGTCCTGGTACCGGTATCTTATCCAGCTCCACTGTTGCACCCACACCCGAACACTCGAGTAACATTCCAAACGTGCCCAGCGTGCCGGGATTGCTTATGTCCTTCCCCGCAGTTGCTAATTTTTTCTCTCCTATCTCCACCATTGTATCCAACTGCTTTTTTATCTCAGCCTCAGACCGCTTTGTCGTGTTGTCCCAGGCTAAATTATAGTTGGGATACACTCTACCATCAAGGTCAATAGCGACTAATACGCGGTCGCCCGGTTTCGCACCGCTTGAAAC
Source organism: Candidatus Methanophagales archaeon (assembly GCA_030621535.1). Lineage (GTDB taxonomy): Archaea > Halobacteriota > Syntropharchaeia > Alkanophagales > Methanospirareceae > QEXZ01. The sequence continues at coordinate 3,376 of JAUXHM010000009.1, forward strand.
TATGACACTATCGCACTTTACCATTCCTACTATTCCGACATCCAGCGCATTATAAGACGTGTCCGGGTGCAGATGACCGCCGACCATAGGCACGCCGAATTTCTTCACGCCGTCCCCCATTCCTCGCCCCAGTTCTGCGCAGATTTCCTTCTCCTGCGTGGATGCCAGATTCACCATTGCCAATGCGGTGCCACCCATTGCCGCTATATCATTCACGTTCACAAGCACAGCGCAATATCCCGCCCACCAGGGGTCGGCATCCAGCAATTTGCCCCAGATACCGTCTACCGCAAGCAGAATGAGATTATCGCCGTTGATTTCGAGTGCCGCAGCATCTTCTCCAAATCCCACTATCGTTCGATTTCCTACGAGGTCGGAGTTCCCCAACCTTTTTACGAAGTCGTTTATGGCGCGTTTTCGCTTCACACCATCGAAGTTTCTCAAGTTCGCTGCCAGCGATTTTAACTCTTTACCTTCTTTTGCGCGCTCCATTTTTATCCCCTCACCCTATCTCTTCTATTATTTCCTTTATTTCTCCTATATCCTTTATTCGAATATCGGCAACATCAAAAATCTTCCCCGGTCTGTCCGCTTCTTCCTGCAGTGATAATACCGCTATATCCGCCTCCCCCATCGCGAGATAATCATTCCTGTCGTCTCCTACCATTATCACTTTATACCGCTCCTTCAATTTTCTTACTAATTTACACTTATCCCCTGGCTTCATCATACCAAAAATGTTCTCCGGTGGCATATCAGGCAGATAAGGCGCCATCTCATCCCTTTCTATCCTGTCGCCAGATGCAACGAAAATCGCGACGCCCATTTCACGCAATTGTTTAAGTAGGTTTTGCGTTCCCGGGAAGAAATTTATACCCCCTGCAATCAGGTATTTTGTCTTTTTCGATGCCACATCCATAATCACGCCCACCCCTACTACGGGAAGAATATCGCACCTTCTTAAAAAGGACATCGTTTCATGCACATCCTTTAGTTTGACGTCTTTATCCCCTAAAATTGCCTCTGCCACTTCGCGGTCACTAACTCCTTTTTTCTTATACACCACCTTAATTTCTATTTTTTTCTCACGAATCACGTCAGACAGCTTTTTGGAAGGTTCCTCCTTTTCCAGCGTTTCTTCGTATCTTGTCTTTAAAATCGCCATCGCACCCCTTTCAAGACGGTCTGTGCAGGTCATTCCTGAAACCCTGCTCCGTTTTGTCACGCCCCTTTCTATATTTTTTATAATCCTGAAAGGTGCGTATAAAACGCCAGCACCATCAAAAACAACCGCTAATTCCGTCATTCTAATTCTTGCACCCGCTCCTACTCCCATACGTACGCCTTTTCCCATCATTATCCACAATTTTTTAAAAAAAATATTTGTATCAACTAAACTACACTACACCTATATCATATTCAAACATGAGATAAAAAGGGTAAAGGCAAAGATAAAATGATGCAAGACCTGGTAACCGAGAGGTGGGAGGGCTTTCTGAAGCGCTATTGCTGGAACGAGCTTATAGAGATGTCGAATTCATATCCCGAAAAGCGTAGTTTATTTGTTAAATTCGCCGATATGGACACGTACGACCCGAATCTTGCAGATATGTTGTTAGAAGAACCTGATGTGACAATTGCTTCTGCAACACAGGCGTTAAGGGAAATGGACATTCCCACCGGTGTCACGCTTGAAGAAGCGAATCTCCGTATAATAAAACTTCCGAGAAAGCTGAAGATACGCGATATTCGAAGCGGAGATATAGGTAAGCTGGCGGGTATCGAGGGGCTGGTAACGAAGGCGACGGAGGTAAGACCGCGAGTAGTGGAAGCGATATTTGAATGCCCCTTTTGCGGACATATCTTTTCGGTGGAGCAAACAGGAGGGAGGCAATTCAAGGAGCCGCGGGAGTGCGAAGGATGTGACAGAAAAGTTCAGCATTTCAAGCTATTGGTGGATAGGTGCAAATTCGCAAATACGCAAAAGATACGGTTACAGGAATCGCCGGAGGAATTAAGGGGCGGGGAACTACCACAAGCGATAGACGTAAATCTGGAAGACGACATTTCAGGTGAGATTGCCCCGGGCGACCGCATTATTGTTACCGGTATTTTAAGGTCGTATCAGCGCACGACACAGTTCGGGAAGACGCCTTTCTTCGATATATACCTGGATGGCAATTCGCTGGAGGTAATGGAGGAGGCATTCGAAGAGATACAGATAACGGAAGAAGATGAGCGCGAGATAATGGAACTGAAGAATCAGCCGGACGTGTATGAGAAATTAATAAGAAGCATCGCACCCTCCATATTCGGCTGCAACGAGATAAAAGAAGCGATGATACTCCAGTTGTTTGCCGGGATACCAAAGGAGCTGCCGGACGAGACGAGGGTGCGAGGGGACATACATGTGCTGCTCGTTGGCGATCCGGGAGTCGCAAAGAGTCAACTGCTCAATTATCAGGTGAAGTTAGCGCCACGTGGTTTATATACAGGAGGCAAGAGCAGCACTTCTGCGGGACTTACCGCAGCTGCGGTGCGAGACGAGTTTGGAGAAGGACGGTGGACGTTAGAAGCGGGTGCGTTAGTGCTTGCGGATAAGGGGATAGCGGCAGTGGACGAGATAGACAAGATGAAAAAGGAAGACCGCGATGCGCTACACGAGGCAATGGAACAGCAAACGGTGAGCATAGCGAAAGCAGGGATAATGGCGAGGTTAAATTCACGGTGTGCGTTATTAGCGGCTGCGAATCCCATAGGAGGGCGTTTTGACCGATACGAGCCAATCTCAAAGCAGATAAATATGCCGCCCACGTTATTGTCGCGATTCGACCTTATTTACACCATGATGGACCGCCCAAATGAAGAAATGGACACAAAGACGGCGAAACATATAATAGAGACGCATTACGCGGGTGAAATACTAGCGAGGGTAAAGAACACAGGGAAGGTAGAAGAAGGAGAAAAAGAGCATTTCGGGGAGGCAATGCAAATGATGGAGCCGGCAGTACAAGGCGACTTATTAAGGAAATACGTTGCGTGGAGTAAAAGGAATGTATTCCCGGTGATGAGCGATGAAGCGAGGAAGAAGTTCCTGGAGTTTTATATCGGGCTTCGAAGGCAGGGATATGACGACGAAGAGGAGCCGGTTCCTGTAACAGCACGGCAATTAGAAGCTTTAATTCGGCTGGGCGAAGCGAAGGCGCGGACCAGACTGGGTGATAAAATAACGGTTGAGGACGCAGAATCCGTAATCGAGGTGGTTAACTACTGTTTAAAGCATGTTTTTACTGACCCGGAAACCGACAAGCTGGATGTTGATTGGATAAACGCGGGCACGACAAAAACGCGGAGGGACCGAGCAAGGTCTATAAAGGCGATAATAACGGAGATGGAAGCAGAACACGGAGATGAAGTACCGATAGAAGACGTGCTTGACATCGCCGAGGAGGAAGGTATGGACAGGGATAAGGCAGAAGAGGTAATCGAGGCAATGAAGCGAGACGGATTACTATTTTCGCGAGGCAGTGGTGTGATTGGATTGGTGCGGTAACGGTAATGGCAATAACAATGCTAATTTATGAAACAGGATATTAAACTTTTTTATAGCGCGTTAGAAATGACAAAACAAGCAGGCGAACGGTGCTTCATGCGAGAAGGATGTGGAATAGCGGGTATCGCTTTAACGCAGGAGGATGCAGCTTTGCCTATCTTTTATGCTCTTTACGCTTTACAACACCGAGGGCAGGAATCCGCAGGTATAGCGGTGAGTACGGGAGAGGATTTCAGAGCTAAAGGGAACGGAATAGGTGAGTCTGCGAAGGACATAACACTGGCAAGGGGGATGGGTTTTGTTTACGAAGTTTTCAACAAGCATCGGTTAGAATCGTTAAAAGGGAATATTGGTATAGGGCACGTCAGATATTCCACGACCGGCGCGTCGCAAGCAGAGAATGCCGAGCCTTTACTCGTGAATTATCGTAAGGGTAAAATCGCCATTGCACATAACGGTAACCTTGTGAATACCGCAGAGCTGAGAAGAGAGTTAGAACGAGATGGCAGGGTTTTTCATTCTACCACGGACACGGAAGTGATAGCGCAGTTACTTGCAAAGGAACTGGTGAAGTATGACCCGATAGACGCAATAAAGGAACTGATGAAACGAGTAATCGGGTCATATTCGCTGGCTATTTTGTTGAATGACACCTTAATCGCCGTTAGAGACCCGTTAGGTATTAAACCGTTGTGCGTTGCCGAAATACCGGATACTGAAAACGGGGGGCGCAGCAGCGGGTATATAATCGCATCAGAAAGTCCTGCAATAGAAATGTTAGGTGGAACTTCAATACGAGATGTGAAACCAGGCGAAGTATTAATGATAAAAGACGGGCATTTGGAAAGTCATCAATTATATCGAGGGCGAAACACGGCTCATTGCGTATTTGAATACATCTACTTTGCACGGCCGGATTCGGTGCTGGATGGAAGGTTGGTGTACGACGTGAGGAGGAAAATAGGCGAGAGATTAGCAGAGGAAAGCGATGTGGAAGCAGATATGGTCTCACCGGTGCCAGATTCCGGCATCACGTTTGCGATAGGCTATGCGAAACGGGCAAAAATAGATTATCTGGAGGGTTTCATAAAGAACAGGTATGTAGGCAGGACTTTTATCATGCCAGAGGAAGCTTCGCGAGATATTGCGGTGCGACTGAAATTAAACGCCGTGCGCGCTAATGTGGAGGGAAAAAGAATCGTTCTGGTGGATGACAGTATCGTGCGCGGGACCACATCGCGAAAAATCGTGGGGTATTTGAAAAAGAAAGGTGCGAAAGAGGTGCATATGCGAATAGGCAGTCCACCAATAATAGCACCCTGCTACCTCGGCATTGATACGCCAACGAGGGACGAGTTATTAGCTTCAAAAAGGAGCCTGGACGACATTTGCAAGTTTTTAAATGTTGATTCCGTTGGCTATCTGAGCATGGAAGGGCTTATAGATTCAGTAGGAATAGATGCGAATAATCTTTGCCTGGGCTGTCTGACGGAAAAATACCCCGTGGAAATACCGGGAGAAGTGTGCGTCGCGAGACAGTTGAAATTGACGCAATTCTAACTTTCACGAGATTAACACAAGAAAAAATAATTTTTGATAATCGGACGCAGATGAACGCAGATAATCAGGATTTTAAATATAAAGAATTGACGGAGGAGATTATTAGAATCTTTTATCGAGTTTATAATAAACTGAGTTGGGAAATGGTTTTCTGCGTAAATCCGCGTAAATCTGCGTCCTAAATAGGTAGCGGTTATACTTTATCTATAATAAAATATGCAATACCTTTTATTGATTACACACCATATTTTTATGTGAATGTTAGGATAGGGGGAATATTAAACAATAGAAATTTAATCAAAAAGGGGGAGTGAAAAAGGGGTAGAAATGGGGATAAAAGAAGATTTAGGGAAGATGTTTGGGAAGAAGGGAGGAATAACGGAGAATGAAGACGATTATCTGGATCTGGACATAGAAGAGTATGAGGCGGAGTTAAAGGATGCAGAAGACATAAAGATGTACATAAAGACTGCGGAAGTTACCGGTTTATACGACGTTCCCGAACTGAAAAAGGAGATATATGCAGGCAATATATTGATTCTGGATATATCCGTGGCGAAACAGGACAAAGGACTGTTAGAGAAGGTGGTAAAAGACTTGAAGATGGTGGCTTTTGACGTAGGAGGAGATATCGCGGGGATTGGGAGCGACCAGGTGATAATAGCGCCAGCGGGAATCAAAATAGAACGAAAAAAACTGAGTTCGAAATAAAGTGGAAGAGAAATGCCCGATTTGCGGGGCTACGAGTAAACTGCAGTTTTTACCATACAAAATACCTTATTTTGGCGATGCAATGATGTTTATTGCTGTGTGCCCATCCTGCGGGCATCGCTCCACCGATGTGATGCTGCTATCAGGAGATAGAGAGAGTAGGAGGAGAAGATACGAGGTGGAGATTTCTTCTGTGGATGATTTGAACATACGAGTAGTAAGGTCTTCATTTGGGAGCATCGAGATACCGGAACTGGGCGTAAACGTGGAGCCGAGACGAGGCGAGGGTTTTATCAGCACAGTAGAAGGCGTGTTGAAGCGTGTGGAAGACGCGGTGCGGATGCTGAGCCGGGATGTTAAAGGCGCGAGAAAGAAGCGTGCAGAACAGGTTTTGATGCAAATAGATGACATAAAAGCGGGTAATGCGTCCATGAAACTGATAATTGATGACCCCTCCGGTAACAGTGCGATAATCTCTGACAAAGCCGAGACAAGAGACGGAGAATGACTATAAAACGGTAAACCAAAAATGGATACGAACTCCTCAAACTCAAGAGACGCACTGACAATTTTAAATACCGTGTTCGATTACCCCGCTTTTCGGTCACAGCAGGAAGAGATAATAAACAACGTCTTAGTTGGACGGAACACGCTTGCTATTCTACCCACGGGTGCCGGAAAATCGCTTTGCTTTCAGATACCGGCATTGATGTTTGACGGTCTGACAGTCGTTGTAAGCCCGTTAATCGCATTGATGAAGGACCAGGTGGACGGGCTGAAGAAGAAAGGCGTGCTTGACGTGGCGTATATCAATTCTATGCTCGACCAGAGCACGAAGGAGCGTATCTACGAGCAACTAAAATCAAAACAATCGAACCTGAAGATGCTGTATGTCGCCCCGGAAACGTTTGTGGATAATAAATTGATGAGCGTATTGAGGTCGTGCAACATCAGTCTAATAGCGATTGACGAGGTGCACTGCATTTCCGTCTGGGGGCATAACTTCAGACCCGATTATTTACGACTGCGCAGGATGATAAGCGTATTAAACCATCCTGCTGCTCCACCTGTGCTCGGACTGACAGCCACAGCCACCAGAACGGTTGAAGAAGACGTGCAGAAACAATTAGGCATAAAATGTGACGTGTTCAAAGCCAGCTTCGACAGGAAGAACCTGTTCCTTTCCGTGCTCAACGTGAACGTAAACCGCAGGCGCAGCAAGGAAGAAATCCTTAAAACGATGTTAAAACGGCTTGAAGGCCCGGTTATTGTTTATGTCAACTTCACGAAAACGGCAGAAGAACTCGCAGCATATTTAGCCGATGCAGGTTTCAGTGCATCGTATTATCACGGTCAGATACGGAATAAAGAAACGAGGAGGAGAGTCCAGAACGATTTTATAAGCGGGAGAACACGAATTGTGGTTGCTACGAATGCATTTGGGATGGGCATTGATAAAGAGAACATAAGAGCGATAGTCCATTACGAACTGCCAAAATCCATTGAGAACTATTATCAGGAAGTAGGACGTGCAGGGCGGGATGGAAAATCAGCGTACTGCCTATTGCTCTATTCCGACGCGGATGAATACAAAGTACGAAAATTGATTCAGTACAACACGCCGTCACGGGAGCAAATAGAAGAGGTGCTCCGCCTGTTGACCGAAGCATCGGGGAAGTTAATGTACGTGAATGTGAAGCGAATATCAAACGACCTGAAACTTGACGAAGTACCCATCAGGTTAATTCTGCATCATCTCGAACGGATGGGCGTGATAAAGACGCATTTTAGAGTTTTTCGACGTGCTGCGGTACGAATAATGCGTAATGACACTGCTACTGTCGCTGCTGATAATAATGACACAGAATCGTTAAAACAGCTGCAAGAAGCGGAACGAATAATGAGAAACGGCTATTTCAGGGATAATTTAAACGGCTGGATGGATTTGGAAGACCTGAGCAGGTCGGTTCAGATACCGGTAGGCGACCTAAACGAGATGCTGCGGGACTTAAAAGCCTCAGGCAGGCTAAAATTAGAAGAACGTGACTTTTGCACGCCAGTCAGCGTCAACCGCGGTATAAAAGACGTGGACACGACTGAGCTGCTTAAAATCTTTTTACGCGTGGAAGATGGCGGCATGAGGAAGATAGACAAGGTGATAGAATATGTAGAGAGCGAAGAATGCAAGCGGAAGTTCATTCTGGATTATTTCGGTGAATCGTATAGCGGAAACTGCAATGCGTGTAGCATTTGCAATCCGTCATTGAGCTTTTTGGATGCTGATACGGATATGGATATTGCAGCGGAAGCAAAGGTAAAACCAGAAGAATTCGTAGATGAAACTGTAATTGAGGACACGGAAGGAATAGGAAAAGAAGCATCCGCAGAAAGTACCCGAATTGCATTTGCGGTGCTCGAACTGGTAAACAATCTCGATTTTCGTGTCGGCAGAACATCACTTGCGAACATATTGATTGGGTCGAAATCAAAACGGATAATAAACCAGAATCTTCAGGAATCGCCGTATTACGGTATCTTAAAACGATATACTGCTCGTGAAGTGGTCGGCATTATTGACCAGTTGATAGCAAAAGGATTTTTACTAAAACGGCACGATAATAGCTCGAACTATCCCAGACCGTTGTTGTATCTTACCGAACGGGCGGCGAACGCGCTGGAAGAGCGGCCAGCTGTAGAACTACAGTTGCCGGTAAAAAATAGGCAGGAGGTCAGCGAACCGGATAATCCGGGTGTGCTTGACGAATTGAAGAAGTGGCGACGAGATATTGCTGCTGAACGGAACATTCCTGCTTATTGCGTCTTTCACGATAGTACATTAATCGGTATCGCGAATCGGTTACCGAAGACCGAAGAAGAGTTAGAGGAGATTAAGGGCATTGGCAGGAGGAAGATTGAGGATTACGGGAAAGCGGTGTTGAGGCTGGTGAGGTTGGGGGTTTAGCGGGTTTAGCGGGTTAGCGGTTTGCTAAAAAGCCCTGAAAACAGACAAATAAATTATAAAACTTTTTATAAAACCACAGAGATGTATGCATATAATTAATTATACATTTAGATAGAGAGATAGCGAGATGGTAAAAAATGGAAATAAAAAGGAATATAGAAGTTGAGTTCGTGAACACAAAACCCGTTGAAGAACAAGCGATAGAAATGGTGGAACGAAAAGGGCTGGGGCATCCGGACAGCTTATGCGATGGTATAGCCGAAGCCGTTAGCGTAGCGTTATGCAAAGAATATAAAAGGAAATGCGGGATGGTATTGCATCACAACACGGACAAAGTACAGCTCATCGCAGGTAGGTCAAACCCGGAATACGGTGGTGGTGAGGTCATTTCGCCGATATGCATTCTGCTGGGTGGTCGAGCAACGCGTGAATTTGAAGGCGAGGAAATCGCAGTTGATACAGTAGCGATACGAGCGGCGAGGGAATATTTACGGAACCTCAGGAATCTGGATATGGATAGTCACGTTGTAGTAGATAGCAAACTGGGAATGGGCTCTTCTGATCTTTTAACGGTTTTTCAGGGTGAGGGTAAGGACAGGGCAATACCGATAGCGAATGACACCTCCTTTGGCGTTGCACATGCTCCTTTTTCTGAGACTGAATCCATAGTGCTTAACGCAGAAAACAAGGTGATGGCTGAATACCGTGACCGTGAGCTCGCGATAGGAGAAGATATGAAGATAATGGCACTTAGAGAAAAAGACCGGATAACTTTAACGGTTGGCGATGCCTTTGTATCGAAATACGTGGACGATTACCAGCACTATACGGATACAAAACAGCGATTGAACGATTTTGTTAACCGTGTCGCCGAAACACATACGAACAGAGAAGTAACTACGCAGGTTAATATGGCTGACACAAGAGACTCGGTTTATCTCACGGTAACCGGAACCTCAGCGGAAATGGGCGATGATGGAGCCACTGGTCGTGGCAACCGGTGCAACGGGCTTATCACGCCAAGCAGACCCATCAGCATGGAAGCGACATCGGGAAAAAATCCCATAAACCATACCGGGAAAATATACAATTTGCTTGCCAATAAAATAGCCAATGAAGTCGTAGATAGCGTAGATGGGATTCAAGAAGTGTATATAAAGATCCTTTCGGAGATAGGCAGGAGGATAGACGACCCCAAGGTGGCGACCGCTCAGATTGTCCCACGGAGCAATGTAAACCCTGGAGTAATGGAAAAGAAGGTTAGCAGAATAATAGATGATTGGCTTTCGAATATTGCGGAGATAACGGAGATGGCGATTAGAGGTGAGTTGAGAACGTTTTAATCTCCTTACAAATGTTTACGATATATCAAGAAAAAATAAATTATTTAAACGACACAGATTAACGCAGATTAACACAGATGATAAAAATCAACAATGTCAAACTTAAATAAGTCCGCGTAAATCAGTGTAAATCCGTGTCTTAAATAGAAGGAAGTCATACTTTATATACAATAAAAATAATGGGTGATGAAAAAATGAGTGAAGCAGTTTCTGTGTTTGACAAAGGAGCATTAGAACTTCTGTTTCAGACGAGAAACCTCTTGGAAGAGGTTCTTGAAACGATGGATATTTTAGCAGATGAAGAATTAATGAAGGCGATAAAAGAATCAGAAGATGAGATAGAAAGGGGCGAGGCAAGGGATTTAAAGGATTTTGTTAAGGAGCTCGGTTTAGAAGATGAGTTATGAATTTACGAAATCCGAGATAACATAGTTTATCTGCTCGGAGTGGGGCATAGAAAGAAAATCTACGAGATGTTAGCGAGATGAAAATAAAATTCTTTCGGAGATAGGCAGAAGGATAGACGACCCGAAGGTAGCAACCGCTCAGATTGTCCCACGGAGCGATGTAAACCCTGGAGTAATGGAAAAGAAGGTTGGACGAATAATAGATGATTGGCTATCAAACATCGCGGAGATAACGGAGATGGCAATTAGAGGGGAGTTGAGAACGTTTTAATCTCCTTACAAATGTTTACGATATATCAAGAAAAAATAAATTATTTAAACGACACAGATTAACGCAGATTAACACAGATGA
>JAUXHM010000155.1 GCA_030621535.1 Candidatus Methanophagales archaeon
CCATGCACCACCAGCGCCTTCTTCAGTCCTAAAATGCGAAGCACTTTTGCTATCTTCTCAGTAACAGAGGCATCATAAACGCCAATGAGCTGATGCGTTGCATTTGCAGGATTCGTTAACGGACCCAAAATATTAAAAACTGTCCTCATACCTAACTTCTGCCGCACTTCCATCACGTTCTTCATCGCTTGATGGTGCAGAGGCGCAAACATGAACCCAATGCCTACCTTTTCGATGCTTTCTTCTATCCTGCGAGGGGACAAAGCCAGATTCACGCCTAATTCTTCTATTACATCTGCACTGCCACACTTTGACGTTACCGACCTGTTACCATGCTTCGCTACGGGAACCACGCAAGCGGTGATGAAAGCGGCAGTGGTAGAAATATTGAATGTTTTTATCGCATCGCCGCCCGTCCCGCAAACGTCCACGCTCTTTTCCACGTTCGGGCTGATTTTCAATGCGAGGTCACGCATAACACGTGCGAAAGCCGCTATTTCTTCTTCTGTCTCGCCTTTCATCCGTAAAGAAGCTAAAAAAGCTGCGGTTTGTATTTTGTTCGCTTCTCCGCTCATTATCGCTCGCATTGCGTTCTCCGCTTCTTCTGCGTTCAGATTCTCTTTTTCTACAACCTTGCTGAGGTATTTTTCGAGCATTTCTAGTGTACATAAAGTATAACTCTCTTCTATTTAAGACACGGATTTACACTGATTTTTTGTCCCCGCAGCTAAGGCGGAAACGTTAATTAGATATATACAATAAAATAAAAATGCTTAAGATAGTGGGGAAGAGTGTGGGAAAATGTTTGAAGATAGGATAATCATAGACCCTGAAGTAAGGCATGGTAAGCCCATTATAAAGGGGACAAGGGCACCTGTAGACATAATTTTTGGGGCACTTGCAAGCGGCATGGAACTAAAAGAAGTTGCTTCTGAGTACGAGGTTAAGAGAGAAGATATATTGGCTGCCGTAGAGTACGCAACAAAAGTAGTAGCTAAAGAGGAAATAATAATCGTGTAATTGTTACGAGAGACGGCACAATGTCTCAATGCCAATAGGCGACTGGGGTGATTACGGCTTCAATGCAACTTGGTATGTCGCTCTACTGGAGACGACACCGCCGTATGGGATTATCCGCGGTGACCGTGCGGATTGGATGTATGTGCCTGCCGGAAAAGGGATAGAAGAAGTAAAGCCTGCCGAAATTGGAGAAGAAATAAAGACCAAATTGAATGAAGAAGTGGCGTTAACGTTAACAAAGTAAAAACCCGCCACTTTTTTTCTTTTTTTGCACCCTTGCTAATGCAAGCTTTATATGCTATAAATAAACACTATACCATTGAAGGTGATGGATAAAATGAAGGTAATACCTGTGCAGAGCGAACTTAACATGGATGAATACGTGGAACTTAAAAAGAGGGCTGAAGAGCGAGGTATCACACTTAAAGAAGCGGTAAAAGAAGCAATTTCTATCTGGCTTCGTAAAAATTCTGTTTTCAATCCCGAAGACCCTTTCTTCAATACAAGTAAAATGTTTCGCTCAAAAAAAGACCTGGCTGAGAGACACGATGAGATTTACGAGGACACGGGATAAAATACTCTTTATTGACACCTCTGCGTTTGTGGCAATAGCAAATGAGGGCGACATTTGGCACAGTGATTCCGCTAAGTTTCTTGACGATATTAAGAATGGGAAAACAACGTTTAGAACGCTTGTTACCTCTGATTATATTATAGACGAGACAAAGTTTTGTCATTATGGAAAGGATGAATATTAGGCATGCATTTGCATTTGATGAAGATTTTGAGAGGTTAGGATTCAAGCAGTTACCCTGAGAATGAACGAAGGTACGGAGAACGACATATTCGAGAACAACAAGAAAAAAAAGATTTTCGTGGAAATCTGTGTAATCTTGTGGTTAATGCTTTTCGGAATGGCTATACTCTACATATCCAAAAAATTCCGTATCAACTTCAGCCCATCCTCAGTCAATATTGACTCAGGATGGAACTGCACACCATAAACACCCATGTTTTTATGCCTGACCGCCATTATCTCATTGTCGTCCAAACTTCTTGCAGTTACTTCTAAACAATCTGGAAATGATTCCCCAACACCACCATTACCATCATCAATCACTAAAGAATGATACCTCACCACAGAAAGAGGATTTTTCAAGCCTTTCAGCACGTTTTCTCCGTTATGCGTCACCAAACTCACCTTCCCATGTCTTATTTCCCGCGCATTCCGTATCCTCGCACCGAAAACATAACCTATGCACTGATGCCCTAAACAGACACCTAAAATCTTTTTAGTTTCTGTTTCCCTGCAAAATCTCCTTATCACTTCATTTGTGACACCCGCATCTCGCGGCGTCTTCGGACCGGGCGAAATTATTATGTGCTCTATTTCCCTCTCCCTGACAATCCTCTCTATGCGGTCAAGATTCACGTTATTCTGCACCACTATCGGCTCGGCACCCAGCATCCCCACATATTGCACAATGTTATACACAAACGAATCTATATTATCCACGATTAGAACATTCATTTTTTCTCTTTTTACCTCCTGTAAATGCTCAATGATAGGTTTGTTTTGAATTTTGCGTTTAGATATTTGAATTTGTTTAGAATTTGGTGCTTAGGATTTAGGATTTTCCACTCTTTACTGAGCATGTTCCACCTCCTGAAATGCATTCCAACAAACCCGCGCATTTACTCAGCGTCTCCTTATACTCGCGTACGGGGTCAGAATCAGCAACTATCCCTGCGCCTGCTTGTATATACACTTTCCCGTGTTCAAACACGGCAGTGCGAATCGTTATCGCGGTGTCCATCGAACGATTAAAGGAGAAATAGCCC
>JAUXHM010000054.1 GCA_030621535.1 Candidatus Methanophagales archaeon
AAAGGTGTGCGTGACCGAGTAAATGAACTTGCGAATTGCGACGGCACGCATCCCGAACACAGACCCCCTTATTTGCATTTGATACCGCTGGCTATGATAATCGGATTGGCATTGCATAAGTCCACAACTTCAAAAGCAGTGAATATGGTATGGGAATCGCTATTAGCGGAATTTGGCACTGAAGTTAACGTGTTGGTGGATGCTCCGATGGTCGATTTTCATACCAATACTGCTAATTCCCACCTGGATGCCCGCGTAATAGAGGCGATAAAAGCGTTTAGAGAGGGGGAAATACGGGTAATACCTGGCGGCGGGGGGAAATATGGCGTCATAGAGCTGAAAACGAAAGGAAGTGAAGAAGGGAGAGAAAAAGACGAAGGGATAGTGGTGGTGGGAGACACAGAGAGAGGACAAAAGAGGCAGCTTTCTTTGTGCGATTTTTAACTGTTTTCTCATTCTAAATGTTTCGGGGTGGAATTGCGTATAACGTTCCCAGCATATACGACGTTGCGACCGAAAGGGAGCAATGTCCCGAAGGGCAAGGGCGTCAGCCCACAGCGTATATGCTGTGTTACGAGAAGTGGAACAGATATTATTAAAACCATTCCGTCAGTTTAGAGTTACCCTTATCTTTCTCTTTACTTTTCACCTCTTCTACCCATTTATCTGATTCCACTTTGGTGTATCCCAGAAACGCCGCATTTTTGTCGTGTTTTTCAAATCGTGTGTATGCCTTTTTCTTGTTCATGTTTGCATAGCAATAAATACATCCATGCGGGCAGGTATCATAAGTTCCAATATCTGTACTATCTGTACACCCGCACTCTTTTCTCGTTGGCTTTTCGCTATATTTGGAACCATTCTGGTAGAACAATTCCTCGATGATATTTCCATCAATACAATGTGCTTTTCCAATTTTTGGACCAATCAAACAATCGCCACAACACGTAAGCATCTCAATTCCATATCGACCTGCGATCTCTGCCAATTCATTCGCAAGCGTAATTCTTAAATTCTTATCGGGGTCAATAATTTTTATAGCATTTTCTCTCTGAAATTTATCAAAATTTCTCTTCACTTTTCCGTATTGGATTGCATAACTAAAATAACATCGCTCGACATATCCTTCAAGTGTAGATGCGATATTCTCAAAATTTTTAATGTGAAAATCGTAATCCGTAATATCTGAAATAATAATTGGGTCGTATCGCCAATTTATGTGCTTTGGTGAATACATACGACTCAATTTTTTTAAGGCATCGATTGCAATCTCTTTTTCTACTAAATTGCATTCAAAGATATTTGGTAATCCGGTAATCGTGTAATTGAAATAGAATTTGTAGCCCATATCTTCAATAATCTTTAATTTTTCGGTGAACGGTTCGTAATTCTTTGACCAGAAAACAAAGCATATAACGTCCCCCGGTTTCAGAGATACGATATATTTCTGTCCTCCAAATGGATTAATATAGCCCGCAAAACCTTCTTTCAATCTGTTCATAAACCAGTCCCCGTAAAATGCTGGAATATCTGTCCTACGAGATACCGAAATAATTTTTTTCATCTTAACTTCAACAATAATGATTTTGAATTAATATATGGTGAATAATGATCTGAATATTTAGTTTTGTAAAATTTACAATACATTATCTCTGGAACATTAATTTTAAACCCATTAATTGGAGATACTGTTTTTATTATTCTTAAGTCATTAAAACCTATCTTTTCTATTTTAGATAAATACAGCGGGATCTTAAAATACGTTTGCGAGGAGCTTTCTATGATTGTCAGTATAACTTGCTCACTATAACGTAATACATTAACAATAAATTTTCCTAATATGTCATTAACTTGTTTAAATGTTCGACCTTTACCAATCGCAGAAATAGAATTTGCCATTATTATCCAATTATAACCTCTTCTAAACACTGACTCATCATTCATGAAATTATCTTCAAATAGTTTGTATTTTAAGTTATTAACGATTTGTACAAATTCATTAGTATTTGTAGCTTTAAATATGTTTATCATATCATTAAAGCCCTCAGATGGCTCAACTGTGGTTATCTTAAATTTGTGTTTGTAGCTGAAAATAAAAAACCTACAAAATGCGAGTGGTACCGTGGCGGGACCACTACCAAGGTCCATAATACTGATAGTATCCGTAAAAAACTCTCTGGATGCATCTATTACACGGTTCAAAACATATTCGATCTGCGTTAGATGTAACGGTACATATTCTTGCAGATATTGTATACAATCCTGTCCTTCGAAGATGCGATACTCGGAACCGTCAAAAAAATCATCTCCTCTATAATGATCACTAAACCTCCCTTGACCCATTTTTTCTATGATATTATGTACATTTTCATTACAAAAGCCATAAATGCCATTTATATTTTTACATGACATATCCATTTTATTGCCTCTATTTCATATAACGGAGGTATATCCGCAATACTTCGTATATCCTTCCATTTTGGCAGTATATCAGAAGTACTTCGTACATACATCCCTCTGGATGAAATCCTTTTTCTCTCCCAAACGTTCCCCAACCATCCCTTTACTCCTACAAGTTCCCTAATTACATCCATGTTTTTTATATAATCCCCTTCTTACTTTAAACCATGAACCCAAAATTGTTTTTACGAGAAGAGAGGTGAGTAAATAGATTGTTGAGTCAGGAGTCAGGAGTAGCGATTGCCGTTCTTGTCCTAATAGGGTGTTTTGTAGCCTTTTTCTATCTGACGCGCCTTTTTGTGAGTGGTTTGGGCTCTCTCGCTAAACGATTCAACGTGCCTGAATCAGTTGTGGGTGCTTCGGTAGCCGCAATGGTGAGCAGTGCGCCAGAAATGGGAACTTCGATATTCTCGGTTGTCGAAGGGCATCCTGACATAGGTATAGGAACGATTATTGGCTCAGCAATCTTTAATATCTCTTTATTAATTGCCCTCTCCTTCTGGGTAAGAAAATGCGTGCTCGATGAGAAAGTGCTCAAAAGGGATGGTGCATACTACCTCTTCGTCGTGATAGTCACGATAGTGACGATCATGGATGGTGTTTTGACACAGTGGGAGGCACTAACCTGGTTCTTGCTTTATGTGGTCTATTTCATCTGGCTTTTCAGGGATGCAATTAGGGGGAAGTTCGTGCCCAAAGAGGAGTTCGAGTATGTTCCAACAAAGAAAGCGGTTTTTTATACGGGTATAGGAATTGGCGGTATAGCTTTGACTGCTGATATAATGGTAAGATCAACCGTCCATATTACAAATTCTTTAGGTATATCGGAAGCACTTTTCAGCTTGATTATCATCGCGATAGCAACTTCGATTCCCGACCTTTTCGTGTCTGTGGAAGCAGCGCGAAATGGTATGGGGAGCTTAGCGGTTTCAAACGCAGTTGGAAGCAATATATTCGATATTCTGGCGGGAATAGGTTTGCCTTTCAGTTTCGTAGCCGCAACGTCTGTTTATGGTAACATCGGGCTATCAGCCATCTACCTTTTAGTATCGGTGTTCGTCTTCTTGGGCGTAATCACGTTCAGGAAGAGTCTGGGCAAAAAGGAGGCGTGCGTACTGGCTGCTGTTTACCTCAGCTATCTTTTTATCGTGATTCTATGCTAACTCAATTAGCGGTTTGGAGGTTTGGTGGTTTAGCTAACGAGCTGAACCGCTAATAAACGAAACCTCTAATTCCGCGTTCTCTGCGGTAAATTTTGAAATGTGACATTGGCTTTGCTCGTTCCATCTGTGTTAATCTACGTTAATCTATGTCAACAATTTATTTTCTTGCTTATTTTACGAAGATACAATAAGTTATATGCACTAAACTTTAATTAACTCTTGTGCGTAAAATTAATTTGAGCTGGGCCGGTAGCTCAGAAAGGTAGAGCAGCAGGCTCTTAACCTGTCCGTCGAGGGTTCAAATCCCTCCCGGCTCGCTGATTCGTAAAATGAAACAGGACTATTACGATGTAATCATCGTAGGAGCAGGACCTGCAGGACTATTTGCCGCGAACGAACTAAAGGATAAGGCGAAGAGAGTTCTGATAATAGAGAGGGGCAAGGACGTAGAAGAGAGACATTGCCCAGTAGAAGAGTTTGGGAATTGTATTAACTGTGCGCAGTGCAACGTAATGTGCGGAGTGGGCGGTGCAGGGACGTTTTCCGATGGCACGCTAAATATCAGACCTGACATAGGTGGTGACCTTACCGAATTCTGCGATTATAAAACCGCGTGGCAGCTTGTGGACGAAGTAGACCGCGTGTTTCTTAAGCATGGCATGCCCGATAAGCTGTATAAAGGCAATGCTGAGGATGTAGAGGAATTGAAACGGCGAGCAGCTTCGGTTGGTGCTAGCTTCGTAGAGATAAATCAACGGCATATAGGCTCGGACAAAACGAAAAAAGTGATAAAATCGTTTAAGAATGATTTGACGGAACATGGCATTGAATTTATGCTGAATACGAGCGTTACTGACTTTATTATGGATGAGGAGGAAGGAGAAGAAGGCGTAACGGTAAAGGTGTGCAGAGGTGTGATAACGGATAAAGGAGACGAAATAAGGAGCGAGTGCACAATAGTAGCGCCTGGTAGGATAGGTGCCACGTGGGTCGAGCAGATGCTAAATACGCACGGAATAGAAGCCGAATATGCGGGTATAGACGTTGGCGTACGTGTAGAGGTGCTTGCGATAACCATGAATCCTGTGACAAAAATAAACCGCGACCCGAAGTTTCACATAAGGACGAAGCGGTATGACGATTTTGCAAGGACGTTCTGCACGAACGAGCGAGGATTTATAGTTAAGGAAGTATATGACGATTTTATAGGCGTAAACGGGCATTCGATGAGAACGAAAAAGTCGGAGAACACTAATTTCGCTTTCCTCGTGAGGGTGGAGCTTACAAAACCGGTTGAAAATACCACCAGGTATGGGCGGTCAATTGCAAAGTTGGCGACTACAATCGGCGGGGGTAAACCGATAGTACAGCGAATGGGCGACTTGAGACGAGGGAGAAGGTCAACATGGAGTGGGATAGAGCGGAACTTAGTGAGAAACACGCTGATGGACGTTACTCCAGGCGATATTTCTATGGCGCTGCCGCACCGAATCATGATGGACATCATAGAAGGGTTGGAGAAACTGAATGAGATTATACCCGGTGTTATGTCGGATTCAACTCTGCTTTATGCCCCGGAGATAAAGTTCTACGCAATGCGGATAAAAGTGGATAAGAACATGGAGACGTCGGTGAGCAACCTCTTTGCCGCAGGTGACGGTGCGGGTCTGTCACGGGACATAGTTAATGCAGCAGCTACGGGCATGCTTGCGGCGAGGGGTGTGATGAAGAAAAGTGGGTAAAGAAATAAAATTCGGGTTCGTCTTTTAGTTCCTCTCTTTTGAATTTTTCGAGAACGAAAACTTGTCCTTATCCCAGTATTGCCGCTAATCTACCCACTTCGCAGCATCAGGCTCGTATGTTGTTATTATTCTTTCTATAATCGTTTCTTCATCTCCCTATACACTCTTTTCCGCTTCTCTACAATCAATATCCATACTTCATCCTCTTTTACCATATAAACAGCCCTCAGATTTCCGATTCTGACACGAAAACAATTAGAAATGCCTTTAACTGGTTTATATCTCGTGGGATTCTCTTTTATCTTCTTTAATGCACCCGAAAGCCTCGCTTTGTCCCTCTTGTTCCAGCTTCTTTACATCTTTCTCAAATAACGGATGCGCTCTCAATTTCATTTTAGCATATCCAATATCTCTTCTTCACTAAGTCCTTCTATTCCCTTTTCCACATCTTCTGCTCTCTTTTTCACTTCTTTTATAAATTCTGGTTCTGTCAATATTTCCAATTCGTCTAGCCTATCCTCTATCTCTGCAACTATTGCTCTAATCTCTTTTCTATTCACTAACACCATCTCTTGAGACATCTTTCGCCACCTCCTCCACACCCCTTCATCACAACTCACTTATTTCTATTTTTGAAATAATAATAAAAAATATAAAAGAAAAGAAAAAGAAGCTAAAATAAAAACCAATGAAAATAATAACATTGGGTTTCTTGCTCGTGTTCATAGGAATTCTGGTCATCCTCGCCGGGATGCTTAGCATGGTTTACCAGACATGGAAAACGGGTGGTGATGGCATGGAAAAGCCAGAAACGGGTGTGCGAGGCGCAGGCGTCATTATGATCGGCCCGGTACCCATTATATTTGGCTCTGATGTTACTGCATTGAAACCCGTAATGATTTTAGCAGTAGTGTTGATGGTAATTGCAGTTATTCTCTTTTTTCTTCCACTGAGATAGCGATTATTGCGGTTCTAAAAGAGTTTTATAGCCATTTCAGTAACAAATTGCAAATAATGAACCACGAGATTCCACAGGATTAACACAACACTTTTTCTTTTTTTTAAAAAAAAGAAAACCTGTGCTAAAAGAAAAAACAAAAAAAGTTTTATAAATAATCTTGTGTAAATCTGTGTAATCTGGTGGTTAATAATTTTCGGAATGACTATATTTCTTTACTCACGCTCCTGCTCCTACTCATATCATACACGCACAGGCTCCAGCCACCCCATATACCTCTCCTCTTTTGCATTTACCACATCAAAGAACTTTTTTTGGATTACGCCTGTTACTTCGCCTCGTTTACCTTCCCCTATCGTTACATTGTCTATCTCACGTATTGGCGATACCTCTGCGGCAGTACCGGTAAAAAAGGCTTCATCCGCAGTCAACAGTTCTTCCTTCGTTATGGGCTTCTCCACCACTTCGTAACCAATATCCTGTGCAAGTTCAATTACCGAATCACGGGTGATACCGGGCAAAATAGAAGATTCCACCGCAGGTGTGTACAGAGTTGCATTTTTAACTGCGAATATGTTCTCACCCGGGCCCTCTGCCACGTGTCCATTAGTATCGAGCATTATCGCCTCGTCAAATCCCTTTTCTTTTGCGTCCAGCACGGCTAACAGCGA
>JAUXHM010000067.1 GCA_030621535.1 Candidatus Methanophagales archaeon
CGAAACCAAAAAGGTCGTTGACCTCATAATAGCGGATGAATTCGATTACAAGAGGGTATCGTGCTGGGATGAAAAGGCAGAGCTCGTTATTCATGGCGATATAAAAGCAGGCGACGTGCTGAAGATAGAAAACGCACGTGTTCATGATGAGGCGCGAGCAGGAAGCGGGAAAAGAGTAAATGCAGGGAAATACACGCGAATAACGGGGATTAGTGCGAATATCGCCCCGTTAAATCGCGCACCCGCACAGCGTCTTACCGTACTGGCAGTTGCAAGACCTGAGCACGGACGGGTCTGCATCGCAGGTATAGACGAGAACGGTGAATGGATAAGACCACAAGGCGTTTATGAACACGATGTTTTTTGTGCTGGTGCTGGAGAAGGAGCTGGAGAAGTAAATTTCAAAAACCTCTGCATCTCAAAAATATACGTTGATGCGTGGAGAGGCAGGCGACCACGAAAAGAGGACAGGTTTTTTGTTTATGTCAATGGCGTGGAAAGAGAGCTAAGCAAAGGAGAGAAAAGAGATTTCTTAGAGCGAAACGTTGATGGTTCGGTAGATGAAGTATTCAAAAGAGGCAGGAGCTTGGGATTGATAAAACCACGCATTTTGCATGTCTATGAAGAGCCCGCGGGAAAGAAAACGGGAAAAGGCAAAGGCTATGAACGGTACATCCGTTTTAACTTCAAGGATTCCTCAGGCAGAACCTACCGAAGATGGTCATGCAGGTGTGATGAGTTCTACAAAACATGGAACGAGCTAAAGAAAAAGCATCGGTGGACTTACGGGCTGAGAATGCTCCGGTATTTAAAGAATAACGATACTTATCTCGCTGTTGGTCTTACTTATACGGATTACGGCATTGGTAGGCTGGAATATGATGCGTATCCGATGATTGTGGGCGTGCATATTATGCCACAAATGTAACGGGCAATTGTTTAGCAGTTTGGCGGGTTAGAGGTTTAGAGGTTTAGACATATTAAGTCATACTCATTTCATCTGACAAGATATAGCGTTTAATAGGGGGAAAAATCACTAACCAGATAAAAACGAAATCAAATCAGAAGTTGAGAACACCTTTACTTTAGATTGCTTTTTGAACGCCTTTTCATTAGACCAGATTGGAAAATCGAACCTTAACGCTAATGCGAAATATTCGAGATCTTTTGGATGTGGAGCGAGTTTTAGTCCTTCTGGTAGTTTGCCCGTATATTCCTAGCGAGAGAACATCGTAAATTCAGGTTCAAGCAGTTTTATTGCCAATTCTATATCCTCTAACTTCTTTCTTGCTTTCTCGCAATATCCCCCTTATGCTTTTTAACTTCTTCCAGCAACTTCTCAGGTCCTACTGGTTTGAATTTACCAGAAAATAACAGATCGGGGACTATATCTTCAGTAATGAAGGCAGCAAAAACCTTATTGGCATCAACTATTATGGGTTCCATTTATACCAGCCCTTTCTCTTTGAGTTGTGCAAACATTTCCTCGTTTGCTTTCCTGCCCAGTTCTAATGCATCCTCTTCAGTTAACTTGCTTCCCGATATGAGTGCTTTAAACAGAGCATGCCTTAATTTACGTGATTTTTCAAGTTTCAGTTCAAATGCCCTTAACTCAATAGCTTTTAGCGCAAACTCTGACCAATCCTCCTCGGGCATCTCTTCTATTTCTTTCTTCAATTCTTCCGGTATCTTAACAACTAACTCTGCCATCTCTACCACCACTAATAATATTGACATTGCGTACCTAAATACTTCCCCTTCGACTTTGACTTCGACAAATTGTGAGGATGCAAGCCAAACCTCAAAATAAAAATAAACATTCCTCAGTATATACCTGAAAATGAGATAGCAGAAGTGATTTTGATTATCAAGAAAAGACCTGATAATTTTAAGCAGAAAATCAACGGGCTAAAAGAAGCGATGAGTTTTGACTACTTTATCTCCAGAGACCCTCCTAAGCTTTGGCACTAACACCCACCTCAAATGTTGTCAGGAGGGTTTTTCTCTCTTCCTTTAACGGGAATTCCTCCAGATAAAGTTCTGTAGCTTCTTTAAGATTAATATTTAAACCTTTCAACGCATCTTCCCCTATGACCTTTTTTCCATATTCTTTCATCCCTCGTTTATATCCCTTCAAACCCCCTGTGCAAAAGGAAGCAAGAACTAAATCTATAATTCTTCAGTAGGTTCAGTAGGTTCTGTCATGCTCAAATACAATCTGCTCCACCATATAACGGTTAAGGGAGAAATAATAATAATTGAGAGTATCGCGCTTATTACCCATCCGATATATTCTATAACGCCTAAAGACGCAGAGATCAGACTTACTACAAAAACAATAAGCCATAGCAAGAAGACAGCGACTTTGTTACGCATAAACATCTTAAATCCTGTTTTAATACCTCTTATTGCTCCTAAATCACCTATAACAACGGCATATCTTGGAAGTGCAAATATGATACTGATAATTAGGATGTAAAGAGACATAGCCAAAAAACCCAGTCCAAATATTGCAAATGCCGTAAACGCTTCCCCTGGAGGTAGCTCTGAAAGTCCCATTAGTTTTGGAAGAGTATATAAAATACCCGGGACCAGGAAAATAATACCAACAGAAGATATCAAACCAAGGATAATGTCCGTGAAGAACAGACTTAGGAACTTCTTTTTTCCATATTCCATCATGTGAGAGAAGTCGGTGCGTCCGGTTTCTGTCGCCTCTTTCGCCATACCGATAGCCCCAGCCCAGAAAAATGCATTTATCAACATGCACAAAATTATAGTGACGATAATGGCGATTATAATTATGCCCATGCTTTGAATGATTTGGGGTAGAAGCTGAAGAATAAGTTCAGGCGATGGTTCAGCGGATTTGGTAATGTATGATAGCAAAGAAGGAATTATCGCCAGTATGGTAGCACCTATGATTATAATTGCCACTATGTGTGTTAGTATCGCACTAAACACAAAAGGAAGACAAATAGTCAAATTATTTTTCCATGTGTCGAACCCCTTTCCTATTACACTGCCTGTATCTTCTACCATGTTATCTACCAGACATCTTTAGAGTATAAAAGCTTTTCGATCTCAAGTTCAAGATATAATTTTTTTAGACGCTACTTACTTTTGTGTAGATACCTTTCTCCGTAATCACCGCCGCTATCAACTCAAAAGGGGTGAAGTCAAACGCGGGATTGTAAACCTTCACTTCAAGCGGCGCAATTTGCTTTCCACCGAAAAATATCAGCTCCTCGGGACTCCGTTCCTCTATCTCAACCTCCTTGTAGCTCCTTTTTATGTCGAAACTGGAAAGAGGAGCGGCAACGTAAAAAGGGATGTTGTGCTCTTTCGCTACTACTGCATGCATGTAAGTCCCTATTTTGTTTATTACTCCTTCCTTAACTACGCGGTCGGCTCCTACTATCACCTTATCCACTTTACCTTCTCGCATCACGGCGGCACTCATGCTATCCGCGATTAGCATAACTGGGATTTCGTCTTGGAGCAGTTCCCAGGTCGTTATCCTCGAACCCTGATTCAATGGTCGCGTCTCGCACGCTATTACTTCTATTCTTTTGCCTTTCTCTATTGCAGTTCTTATTACGCCCAGCGCCGTTCCCCAATCAACGCATGCTAAACGACCCGCATTGCAATGCGTTAATACGACATCGCCATCTTCCAGAAGCTCACTCCCATATTCTCCTATCTTCTTGTTCACCGCAACGTCTTCGTCGGCTATTCTTTGCGCCTCTTCCAACGCATACGTTTTCATCTCATTCGTAGTCGTTCCAAGCAGTGCTGCGTTTAACGCTCTGTTAACGCCGTAAGAGAGGTTGACCGCGGTAGGTCTGGCGTTTCTGAGTTTGTCAACTTCATCTTTTATATCTTTCTTACTGTTCCCGCGTATGCAGGCTAAAACAACACCGAACGCACCTGCAGCGCCCAGTGCCGGTGCACCCCGCACCTTTAATCTCTTTATCGCATCTATCAGCTGCTCTAATGTCTTGCATTCGACTATCTTGTATTCTGCGGGCAGTAACGTCTGGTCTATTAGTTTTACAGAGTCTTTTTCCTCATCCCAATCTATTGTTCTCATTTGTATTTTTAGCTCGCGCCTCGGCTAATTGATTTTTGATTATTATGATAAAGAAACAATTAATTATTAGCACCATGAGAAAAAAGGGGGATAAATATGTCAGCTTTGGAGACGAAACAAAAACTTGAAGAAATAATCAGTGTACTCCCCGAGAGTACGCTGAAGGCAGTAATTGACTTTGCCCGCTATTTAAGAGATAAAGAAGAAGCTGAAGACCTTTTAGGGATGCAAATGAGTTCAAAAGCATATTTGGATTGGCTGAGTCCAGAAAACGACATTTACGACGAGGTCTTTAAAGATGAAATTGAGTAGAGATAAAGTTGTCCTTTGCAAAGTTCCAATGCCTTCAGAGGAATTAAGGAAGTTCAAACTGCGACCTGGCTTAATTGTCTCAAAAGATTTTACTATCAGATACTTTCTATCGGTCTGCGGGGTAGAACAAAAACAGCGATATGTTAATGGGCATTATAATTTATTTTTATAGCACGGAATCCACGCATCAAAACAATTCCGGATGTTCCGTATGAATAGGAATCAGCTCTTCAGGATTTATCGTTTTAATCATTGCTCGGATTTCATCTCCCGATGCGTGGCCCGAAGCATGAGCAAAATATTCTTTTATCTTGAAATGGTCTAACCAATTCCGCTTCCTCTCTTCGTCTAATTCCATCTCATCGCAGAACGGCTCACAAGACGATTTTATCCATATCGCATCACTGCTGGGTTTTATATCCGTAAGTTGATTCAATTCCCACAAACTCATTGAAACGACATATTTCGCGGGATTTCTCCGTAATTCACGGTATGTGATGCAATTCGCCCGGTTGATAAACGCCCTTTCCCAAACCGAATAGTCCTGTTCAACTAACTTACCGTCTATTCCTTCTTTATCAATCAAACCCCAGCTCTTCCGGGGTACGAGAATTTCAACCTCGTCCAGAGAGAAGGGGCATAAATCATCCAACTCGTTTATCAGATACGCAAGTTTGAGATTAACTACAAAGTGCCTGTTGTTCTCTTTTGCCGCCTCAAAAATACTCGTTACTCGGTCTAAATCCCTGATTGGGTGTTCGACAAAAACCAGCTGAAATTTTGATTCGGCAATAAATTCGGCAATCTTCCTTTTAACTCCTTCTTCACTATCTTTTTCCTTGCTGTCTATTCTCGTTCCTTCCGACAGCAGCCATCGTGGTTCCGCTGCTTTGGCTCGCTTTACGAATTCCTTACTTAATTCCTGATTTGAACCATGAAACCGAATATCGCCGGTATAAACCAAATTCCCGGCGTCGGAATAAACAATATAACCACAAGCACCGGGCAAAGAATGGTCTACCGGCACTAATTCCACTTCTAAAGACCCAACCTTAACTTTTTGGTATGCGTCCATTACTTCAATATCACGCACGTGAACAAAATCAGTATTCTTTCGGGTAACTCTGCTCAGTGTTCCTTTCCTGTTAGTATAAAACGTGAACGCTTCACAGGCAGTAGTAAATTCAGAGAGCGGATTGCTTCCTGTTTCTTCTAAAACACGCAAAATGACTTCGGTTGCTCTGGTACAATAAATCGGGATATCAAATCGTAAGAAATGGATGTATTGTGCATGGTCTGCGTGGGCGTGTGAGATAAAAACCCCGTCCACTTCCTTCTCCTCTTTCGCCATATTCATGTGGCGGAGATAATCTTCACGGTAAATCCCTTTAATCCGCGGCAGCAAGCCAAACTCGAAAAAGTCGGTTAATGAAGCACATTTCCGTGGCTGTAAAAATTCCGAGAAATATTTACCCGCCTGACTAAAACTCATACCAAAATCCAATAAAATTTTCGTTCCTTTATGCTCCACTAATATCTTGTTCCCACCGATTTCTTTGTGTCCTCCTAAGACGGTTATCTTCATTTTTTGTGTTCGCCTTACAAATAAATATATATTATGCCCTATATATCCAAAAATAGAAGTAAGAAAGTGAGGTGAGGTGGAACCGACTATGTTGAAGCATTTTACAAAATCTTTCCTTTCTAAGCGGGAAAGAACAGATTCATGCAAAAGGTAATAAAAGACCCCATACACGGATACATAGAAATAGACGACCTTGCAATCGCGATAATAGATACCGTGGAG
>JAUXHM010000083.1 GCA_030621535.1 Candidatus Methanophagales archaeon
GGAAAGCAGCCATTAAACCGATTCCAACCAGGGAGATCACTACCAACGGCGCAATAGCGATTGCTATGAACTGGTTGCGAAGAAAAGCAGTTTTTGTTGTGGCGTAGAAATAGGGGAGGATGAAATACGCAATGCCAGCACCATAACGCGGCTTGCCACCATATATTGACATAAATACGCCATGGATGAGTTCATGCAGTACCACTGTACCAATGAAGAGAGCTACTGAAATAAGAATTGTGCCGCTTGTGAAGTCAAAGTTAAAGCCAACTTTCTCTGTGACTAGTGTATATAGTGCACTGAAAAAAAAACCAAACGCAAAAAGGGCTAAAGTCCCCATGCCCATCAGTGTAACTACAACTTCTTTTGTCATTTCCAATTTGCCAAGTTCTTTACGTCCATCAAGGTCGAATGGTTGTTGTTTTATCAAAGTCATTATAAATTACTCCTTTTTGTTTTTACACTCCAATATCTCGATCTAAGCTGCGCCGCTCCACGCCTTATTATATCTCTGATTGCATCGCTTCTGTTCCCATAATATCCCTCTCCAACGAGTTCATCTACATTTTCTACTTCTTCTACCGGTATTTGCATTTCTACCAAATTTTTTTTCATTCATTTTCACACCTCCAATTTTCTTCATTCATACCTCACCGCTTCGACAGGACTCATCTTTGATGCCTTCCTCGCGGGATACAACCCCGACAGAACTCCTACGATCACCGCAACCAATATTCCGCCAAGCAAAACTTCTGGTCGCACAATCGCAGCAATTTCTTCTCCAAATGCCGCCCTTATTCCAATGCTTATGACGTTTGCACCAAAGACACCCAATACACAGCCACAGACACCACCCACCATGCTTACCATGCCGGATTCGAGCAGGAAAAGCGAGAGTACATTCCCGTTTTTTGCTCCTATCGCTTTCATTATTCCTACCTCATGCGTACGCTCCATCACGGACATCAACATCGTGTTCATTATGCCAATAGAGGCCACGATAAGCGATATAGAAGCGATGGCAACTAAAACCGCTTGCAGCAGTGTGAAAATAGTTTTTAACTGCTCTATAGCGCTGCCCATCGTCATTGCGGTCGTAAAATCATCCAGCTTATGGTTCTCATCTAATCGCTCCTCTATTTCAGCCGCGATCTCCTCCGCTTCATCTATATTTCGCACCCTCGCCCATATCACCGCAATATCATCGTTACCAAGAACACCTTTTGCGTCCCTTCTCGTTACGTATATTGTGGAATCAAGGTCCGAGTTAAACCCCCCCTGCTTCTCCATTACTCCCACGACCCTGAACTTGCTCCCTCCTATCGTTATCCTGTCGTTGACGCGAATCTCTTCGTCAAAATAGTCATTCGCAATCCCCTGTCCAATCAGGCATGTTTTGTGGTCGTTGTCTCTTAAGTCCCTTCCTTCTTCTGTCTTCACCATATCACCAAATATCACACCGATATCTCGTGGGTCAGTACCCAAAATGTTCACAACGGTCTTTTCACCTCGGTATTCCACCTCTTCCATACTCATTGCCCCTGCCGCAGCCTCCTTCACGCCCCCTATCCCTCCCACATCTTTCAAATCACGCTCGTCAAGACTGCCAAGTTCTACATGGGCGCTCCCAAAACCTTTACCAGGAAAAACATATATCAAATCCGCCATCTCCACCAATTGCCCCGTTACGGACTGTTCAAAGCCATAGCCCACGGACATTAAAGCGATTACCGCCGCTATCCCCACCGCAATGCCCAACAGGGTGAGACCCGTGCGAGCTTTTCGCTCCTTTATGTCACGGTATGCCAGCAGAAATATATCCTTCATTGTTCGAGCAACCTCCCGTCTTTCATTCGTATTACTCTCGGCGCATGAGATGCAATCTCTAAGTCGTGCGTCACTACAATTACCGTCCGTCCTTCGCGATTCAAACCCTCTAGAATGCCCATTATTGCATCTCCCGTCTCGCTATCCACGTTTCCTGTTGGCTCGTCGCCGATGATAATTGCGGGATTATTAGAAAGCGCGCGTGCAATAGCCACTCGCTGTTGCTGCCCTCCACTCAGCTCCGAGGGTTTGTGATGCATACGCTCACGAAGCCCGACTTTTGTAAGCAGTTCCGCAGCCCTCTTCAGCCGCTCATCGCTGCTCACACCTGCGAAGAACAGGGGAAGCGAGACATTTTCCAGCGCATTTAAAGAATGAATGAGATTGAACTGCTGAAATATGAATCCTATTTTTTCGCGTCTTATCCCCGCAAGCTCGTTCTCGCTGAGCGAGGCGGTATTCACACCATCTAGGAATACCGCACCGCTCGTCGGCTTATCCAGGCAGCCGAGCATATTCAAGAGCGTAGATTTGCCAGAGCCTGAAGATCCCACGATCGCGAGAAATTCACCTTCTTCTATTTCTAAACTTACATCTCGCAGCGCCGGAACCTCTATCTTTCCCATCCGGTAAACCTTGTTTAGCTGCTCTGATCGAATCATTCTACCATTTTCCTCCTGTGCTTTACTCTCACCCACACGACTGCAACAACCGATAACAGGATTACTGGAAGTGCAACGAAGGACATAGACATAGCAGGTAACGCATCCTTCTGTGGCTCTTTTACTTCCATATGCACTTCGTAACCCACGATTTCGTATATCTTATCGGTGTCTATATCCCGGAACGCCAGTTTGAACGCAATTCTGTTTTCGCCTGCATTCAGTTCGCTTGTATCAAGGTCGAAAGAAGCGGAAAAGACGTCCCCAGCTTCCATGTCGCCGATGAAATATTCTGAAGGCAATATCCTCACTCTTCCCTCTGCGTTGCTCACAGGCACTACGGATACCGCTTTAACGTCCTTTGGCATTCCATTAGCCACATCAAAGTCTATCTTCACAACTTCTCCTTTCAAAACCGACTTCGGCGCATCTACCAGGATAAGCCTTATGTCTGCATTGCTCCTTACGAATACCACGGATTCTAGTGTATTTCGATGCGAATTGATGCCGTTCTTGTACTCCACCACGAACTGGATGTCTTTATTCCCAGTAGAAAGAGGCGAAAGCGAGAAATTCACAGCTCTTTTCTCGTATGGCGCCAAATTGCCTACAAAGATTCGCTCTGACGTGAATTCTAACTCTTCGCTTTTTGCTTTCACGTGCACATTCACACCGCTCACGGAATTAGGTCTGTTATTCGCCACCACCATCGCTATCTCCTTTGATTCACTGAGCGAAATCTCAGAAGGAACGTCTTTCTCAAGTATTTCTACGCTACTGCTCTCCACTTTCACCGGGATTGGAAATCGCACGTTGTTGCCATTATCCACTTCTATGTAGACTTCAGGGAAGTAAGTGCCATCGCTGGTATGTGTGGCTGCTTCTATCGGTAAAGAGATTGTTATGCTCTCACCGGGTCCTAAAGCTCCTACGTTGTAGTACTCAGAGCGTTGGAAGCCTTCTAGCAACCATTCTATGTCCCTGCTTCTGCTACTCAGTCTTATACTTTCTATTTCCGCATTTATCGTTGATGTTGTCGTAGTAGAGGATGTGTAACTCGTGGTAGTGGTTGTCGTTGTCTCAGTCTCTGATGATTGTGTGTCCATGTTTTGTATTGTTACGGTAATAGTGCCGGTGTCGCCGGGCATCAAGACCTCGGGCTCCACTTTGTAGTCCGTAACCATAACGGCTGGACCATCTGCGGCAGATATTGCGGCTGTTGCAAGCAGCAACAAAGACGCCACCGCAAAAACCATTACAATTGTTTTTTTCGCACTTATCATTTTTTATCACCTCCTTCTGTTTTAACAAACCAATATCTCGATCTAAGCTGCGCCGCTCCGCGCCTGATTATATCGCGGATTGCATCACTTCTGCATCCATAATATCCCTCTCTAACGAGTTCATCTATATTCCCGACTTCTTCTACCGGTATTTGCATTTCTACCAAATTTTTTTCATTCATTTTTTCCCATTTCACCTCCTTTATTTTCTACTTCCAAATTACTCCATACATACACAGCCTCCCCCTCATCAGGGTCAACCAGAACAGAAACAACCGCGGGATTATCTCCAAACTCCAATATTTTGTAATCCACTTGCTGTTCTTCTTCGCTTTGTTCGGATACATCTTTCAGCGCAGGCTGTGACGATGATGCCTGACCCGCGACAGCGGCGACTGAAAAAACGCTCAGGGTAAACACTCCGAGCACAACCAACGCTTTTCCTTTCGTTTTTGCTTCTTCTTTTCTCATCTTTTCCTTTTCCCCTCATTCTTTTTATATCTTATAGTTCGCCTTTTTAAAAACGAACTTAATTATAAATATACAGGTATCCCTATTTAAGCTTTTCGGTTTTTTGAAAAACCGAAAAACATAAAATATGTTAACACTAAATATCAACACATTTGGCTATTTATCGCTAAACCGTACTAAAAACAAATAGTCTATTTATGATTTGGGATTTTCCAAAGCGGAATTTATAGGGTGCTACTTAATCTCTCCATCTATCCTGCGTGAAAACAAAAGTACTTCCCTTACCAAGTTCGCTCTCCGCCCATATTCTTTCTCTGTGGGCTTCAATTATCCCTTTGCATATCGCAAGTCCGAGACCCGTTCCACCTGCTTCTCTGGTCAGCGTGCTGTCAACCTGGTAAAACTTGTCGAACACTTTCTCCAAATCTTCTGGTGGGATTCCAATCCCTGTGTCGCGGACCTTCACTTCCACCTGCCCATTCAACTCTATGGCTTCTATGGTGATTTCTCCGCTCCTAGGCGTGAATTTAATAGCGTTATTGAGGAGGTTTATGACCACCTGGGTAAGTTTCTCCCGGTCGCCCTTAACCAAAGAGAGGCCTTCCGGTAGTTTGACATTCAGTTTTATGCCCTTTTCCGAAGCTGCATGCTTCACACTTTCGATAGAATCCGCAATTACTGAATCCAATGACACTCTTTCAAATTTTAGTTTCATTCTGCCTGATTCTATCCGGGACAGGTCCAGCAGGTCATTAACAAGGTTCGTCTGACGGTCTATATTCCTGAGAATAATGTCCAGCATTTCTCGCTTCGTCTCTGTAGCGATGTCTGCTGCTTCAAGCACCTGTGCCGATGTCCTCATGGCGGCAAGCGGGGTCTTGAGTTCATGCGATACCATAGAAACAAAGTCAGATTTTAATTTGTCCAGTTCTTTCAGCCGTTCATTTGCCAGTACAAGTTCCTTGTTCATTCGAATCATGTCACCGGTTTTCGATTCTACCTCCGCTTCCAGCGTTTTGTTCCACCTGGAAAACAGCACGATTAATCCAAGGCTTCCACCCAGGATAATTGCGATGACTGAGCCTAAAAAAATCATTTGCTTGGCATAAACCGAACGTATCAAATTGTCAACCTCGCTCGCGGGTACACTTGTAG
>JAUXHM010000146.1 GCA_030621535.1 Candidatus Methanophagales archaeon
CCACGGGTAGTCCGCTACACTGCTCATGCCTATTCCGTCCGCCGATTCAAAAATTCGTAATTCGTAATTCGTAATTCGTAATTCGTCCGTTTCCGGTCTGCCAAATATTTTCATATCCAGTTTTTCTCGTCCTTGTGCCGAATCGAAAGCTTCTTTTAGTGCTTTAATACCCAAAATACCACCTTCTCGGAAATCTGCAAACAGTCCTGTTCCCGTGGCAAAAATGTCCTCAATGCTGTCCTTCATCGAAGAAACAAGCTCGTTATGTGCTGTTTCAGCTAATATATTGTGTTTATAGCCACCAGGACCCACTAACAGGTCCAGCGGCATGAAATCGGGCTCTTTTGCTGCTGAATCGCCGATGTGCGTATGTGCATTGACGAAAGAGGGGATTACAATACCCGTCACATCCGCTTCTATCTTGCCTTCGCCAATTTCTTTTATTTTACCTCCTTCGATTACCGCATACCCCGCCCTATCCTCAAAGTCATCGCCATATACAATTGTTCCTGAAACTATTAGCTGGCTCTTTTGTTTCGCCATTCACTCATTCATCCAATAAGAATAAGTTCCTTCGCTTTCTTAACGGCATCAACGGCGTCTTTACCGTATGCATCGGCACCGATTTCATCTGCATAATCTTCGCTGACCGCACCACCACCAACCATTATCTTTACCTCCAGACCTTCTTCCCTGAAATACTGTATGACCTCTGCCATGTATTCACGTGTCGTCGTGAGTAATGCGGACATTGCAACAATGTCGGCTTCCGTTTCCGCGACCGCTTCTGCATATTTGCTCTTTTCTACCTCTGTTCCCAGGTCAATGACCTCAAAACCCTCAGCAGATAGCATTATACCGACTATCTCTTTGCCTATATCGTGCACGTCCCCTTTGACCGTCCCAATAACGATTTTTCCTATCTTGTCCCGCTGCTCTTTTACGCCCTCTTTTAGCTCCTCTTGCAACAGCGGCTGCTTGAGTAGCTGCAGTAGCTTCTTTGCGTTCCAGCCTGAAACCATCAGCTCGGCGTCGAAATATATCTCCTTGTATCCTCGCCCTATTTCCCGGAGACCTTCGGCCATTTCTTCTGTGATTTCATACGCCTTCCTTCCTGCGTTCAGCCGCTCCTCACAGAATGCTTCTATTCTCTGCTTCTTTACATCAAGCAACGAGTCAAGTATTGAATAGTCCATGTGTAGGTAAGTAGGTAGGATAAATACGACAAATGTTCCCAGAGCATTAATCATGATTTCATGAGGACATCGGAAAAAGTTGTTTATTCCCCTGAGGTGGCATATATTTCATAAGGCATTATCCTCTTGTTCACCTTCTTCTTCCCTCTTAACTTACTCACGAGGTCGGCGGCTTTCTCCTTCTTCTCCCGTTTCTTCAACCGTTCCATCAGGTTCGTCATCTCTTCCGCCTTTCCCGCGCCGCCGTATTCCTTCTGTTCCGCTTTTACATACCCGTCGTCCTCATCTATTTCCTCTATTTCCTCTTCTTCACCCTCTTCTTCCATTCCTTTAAAAATCAACGCGTTTTCGTCCACCTTAACTCAACCCCCTAACACTTTTTTGCTTCACAAAAACCTTTACTAAAAATTTAGTTTTTTTATTTTGATAAACCTTTCATTTTTTAAAACCTTTTTTCTTTGGTAAAGCTTTCTTTTTTAAAGAAAGGTTTGTTTTGAACATTTGGATTTTGATATTTTGTATTGTTTGGCATTTGACATTTGGAGTTTGTGATTTATAAATCCCCTGAATATTGGGCAGTTACGTATGCATATTTCCTCCCTTTTTTTTTCTCTATTTGTGTCGAAAGTGCGGAAAGGATAACAGAATTGGAATCAAGAGATATACAAAAGAAGAGAACTGCGGGTTTATTAACGATACTACCATCGCCAAAAGAGCGACAAGCGGAGCAACCGCTCCTCTCTTTTTCCCTAAAGCTATGCGTTGCGGGTCGAGGCTGCGGTCAACCAAACGGTGACCTTTTGTGGCATAAACCCAATTCCAGATAAAGAGCATTCCTAATATGAACAAATTCAAATCAAAAAAGAATTTTGCCATCCATTCCTTGGGATAATCGCCAGCCAATGAAGTAGAGAAAGGAATCAGAACTATAAACATAAGAGTGAAAATATTTATCCAGAGATGTTTATGATCGGTTCGTTTGATAAAATGAAATTGCTGATGATGTGTAATCCAGAAGATAGCCAGAAGGACAAAACTCAGTGCGTAAATATAAAATTTATGCATCTGTCCAATCAGCAGATTATGCAACTCTACTGTCTGTGTTAGCTCCGTTTCCATTTCCGGAAGACTAAGGTTTAAAACCAGCAACGTCATTGCGATAGCAAATATGCCATCAGTTAACGCCTCGATACGATGTGTAGTCATTCCAAATTCTGGAGCATCTGAACTCGATACTGTCATTTGATTTTACTTTCTATGTTAGTGAATAATTAATGTTATTTTGATCTTTAAACCTGTAATCTCCCTCCTATTGTTTAACTTCCCTCACTACCTATTTCCGCAAAGGTTTTATCAAGCCAGTCGAAGATACGCTGGTGTGAAATCGCCATGGCGCCTATCTGGCAGTGTTGTTCTGCGGCATCTTCAATCGTAAAGAGCATGTACTCTTTGGGACAGGTTAGGGCATCGTACAACTTTTTAGCCTGCCCGGGGTAGTCAAAGTCTCCCTCGCCATCGCAAACCAGCGTTGGGCAGGTAATCTTGTCCGCTCTGTCTTTCATTGTGTAATTAGCGAACTTAAGCATCCACTCGCTCGGAGATGCCACTCCGAACGTCCACATCCCTTGCTCCATAGCCCATCGCAACCCCGTATTCGACTTCGCCTTTTCTCTCATCTCAGCGTCAAAAGCCGATGGGTCCTGGATTATATACTCTTTAACGGCCTCGGGGGATTCAGGGTATTTAGCTACCAAGCCTTCGAAAGGATCGAAGACACCTCCGTTGGCAATGCAAGCTGCGATGCGGTGCTCATACGCCGCGGCGCGGGGTGCAAGATAACCACCTAAGCTCACGCCCATGAGCGCAATGCGGT
>JAUXHM010000025.1 GCA_030621535.1 Candidatus Methanophagales archaeon
GTTAGTTTGAGTTTATCGTCAATAATACTAACACAATCCAACGATTTCAATATATCTATATTGCTACCCTGCAATTCTTTACCCGAAACCTCTTTATATTTTCTCTTAAACCATTTGACAGCCTTTAGATCAATATCCTCATAACTAGCTCCTTTAGAAATTTTAGAATCAAACTCTTGTTCATGTTTATTTAATATGATTCTTTCCAATTCCTCAGGAGGGACAACAACATTTTCAGTTCCAACTCTTTTGTAGGCAATTCCATCTAAATAGTAAGGTTTATTATCCCCTTCTTTTATTTTAACTTCAATCACTTTCTTATCTCCAAATTCCAAAACTTCGATTTCAGGAGATATTTCGGTTTTTATTCTCTGCCTGATTTTCTGTGATATTGATTTTAAGGTTTGATCAGAAACCGCTTGCCCAACAATTATTCCTTTATTTATTCCAAAATAAACTTTTCCTCCTTTATGGTTCAAGAAACCACAAACCGATTTTAGAGCCCTATCTAATTGAGCGGTAGATTTTTTAAATTCTACTTCTTCTGATTCTCCTTTTTTAACCAATTCCGATAAATTTGGTCTCGTTCCTACTACCGATGCCATCTTCATTTTCCTCCTCTCCGCTCCATTTTCAATCCAAAGCAATCAAACACCAAATCCGCATCTTCGGGCATAATCCATCTTAACCCCATTTCCCCTACCTCTTCACTCGAATACAATTCGTCATAAACATAAACGTCCAATCCGCGCTCCATCAGAAGCTTTGCCAGAGCCAAATTCCTGCTGTGATACAATTCCTTCACGCCTTCTCTAAACGAAATCCCTTTTACACATATTTTCCGTTCGTTCAACGGCCTGTTTATCTTCATACATTCTAATTCTAAAACTATTTTCTCTGCCCAATACCCAACCATCTCATCGTTTATTTCCCTCGCGGTTCTGAGCAACTTTGCATAATCGAACTTATCCCTCTTCTCCATCTCATTGACTAAAAACCACGGATAGACTGGAATACAGTGGCCTCCAACACCCGTAGAAGGCAAATGAATGTGGCAGTATTCGTGGTTCGCATACGTTCTCGCCTCATAAAAATTCACGTCCAGCTCATCGGCAATCTTGAACAGCTCGTTCGCCAAACCGATGTTAACGTCTCGATAACACCCCTCCACGATTTTTATGAATTCCGCAACGCGTGCAGAAGAGACCAAATGCAGGTTCGGAATGAACTTCTGGTACGTCTCAAAAGCTTTCTGCCCACTTTCTTTATTTACACCTCCTACGACTTTAGGAAATTTCTCCAGACGTGAAATACTAAAACCCGTCATTATCCTTTCTGGCGAATATGCCAAATAGAATTCACCCAGTGCTAATCCGCTTTCTTCTTCCAGCCATTTTCTCGCACGTTCCTCCGTAGTCTTCGGTGGTACGCTCGTCTCTAAAACCACCAAATCTCCCTTATTTAATACTCTGCCGACGTTCCTGAATGCACTCTCTATGATATGGTAATCGGGGTTGTTGTTTTCATCCGTAAACAGCGGCACAATTATAATGAATACCTCGCATTCTTTTGCATCGTCATACCTGGTGGTTGCAATTAAATCCTTTCCTCCATGCCTCTTGATTAGCTCGTCCAGACCCATCTCCTCGGGAATTGGATTTTTACCCCCATTAATATCCGCACATTTTTTTTCGTCTATGTCCACGCCAATAACCTCAAAGCCACTGTTACTGTTCGCTATAACACTTGCAATAGGCAAGCCCGCCTTGCCCAGTCCGATTACTGCTATTTTCATTATAACCACCCGATTACACAGATTCTCACAAGATTCTCCTTCTTACATCCAAACTTTTCTTGGGTTAAGTCCTTATAAAGCCATTTTTCATTTGTATTATTCATTTTTCTCTCTTCTGGCTAATATTCTTTTCTGTGTTAATCTCGTGTAATCTCGTGGTTTCTACTTCTTTTCCGCATTCACATTTATAAATTATTTTTTCATCGAAATCTTCTCTAATAATTTCACTCAGTTTCCTCCCGCAATAGCATACAAAACCTTTCAATTCCGCAGGATTGCCATATACCAATCCAAACGATGGCACATCCTTTGTTACTACCGAACCCGCCCCCACCATTGCATAGTCGCCTATCGTCACACCACAGACAATTGTTGAATTCGCGCAAATGCTCGCTCCCTTCCTCACCTCTGTTGGGACAATTTTATCCTCTCCCCAACTAAACGCCCTCGGATACAAATCATTCGTGAAAGTTACGGCAGGACCAATTAAAACATCATCCTCTATCTTCACTCCCTTGTATACAGAAACGAAATTCTGGACTTTTACTCCGTTTCCAATCTCCACCTCCTCATCTATATACACGCTCTTCCCTATAACGCAATTTTTCCCTATCTTTGCTTTCTCCCGCACATGCGCAAAGTGCCATATTTTTGTCCCATCCCCTATATTGTCGCTTTCCACGACTGCCGTAGGATGCTTAAAGAATGCCATTTAATCTCCTTATTTCCTCACATATCTTTAAATTGTTCAATGCTTGCACAGGTGTGATTGGGAATTCCTCACCTTTCTTTACACACGCGATAAAAGTTTTTAATTCCTCCTTTAATGGCTCCACCTTGTTAACCAAAACTTTCTCAATGATATTCTCCTGTGTGTATCGCTCATTTTCTATGCCGTATTTCCCCGGCTTCCTATACACATAAATCTCTTGGTTCATGAAATCTCCTTCAATCGTGAACTCTTCCTCTTCAATGTATATCGCCCTGATTTTTTTCGACGCTTTTCTACTCGCAGACAGCGACACAATAGATGAATTAAGTTCAATTAACACTTTGCAGAGGTCGTTGTTCCCGGCACTGTACAGCTCATAGTCCCCGCTTATGGACTTATACAAAACGTTAAATACAATATCAATGTCATGAATCATCAAATCTTCTACAATCGTGCTGTCTGTTATTCTTGCAGATGCTGGATTGTGCCTCTTGATCTCAACATAAAGTGGACTTTCGATTATTTTCTCTATCTCCTCCACTATCGGATTAAACCTCTCAATGTGACCAATGCCGACAATTAACCCCTTATCTTCCAACAAATTTACTAATTCCTCTCCTTCTCTAACGTTCAATGCAATTGGCTTTTCTATTAAGCTGTGAACATCTTTTTCAATCGCTCTTTTAGCGACCTCAAGATGATATTTTGTTGAAACGCAAATACTTACCGCATCAACTCGCTCCAAAAGCTCTTCCAGAGAATTGCAAATAATAACACCATACTCTTTCAATCTTTTCGCCTTCTCTCCATCAATGTCAAAGGCATAGACCTCCGCAATCTCTTTAAGTTCTGAATAGATTCGGACATGGTTCTTACCCATGGTTCCAGTCCCGATAACGCCGACTTTCATTTTATTTGTTTATTTATTGTTTCCGTAATATACATTAAATCCTTTTCTGTTAGTGCCGGATGAACAGGTAAACTTAAAATCTTGTCAGATAAGGCTGTGGCCACAGGACACTTAGCGTTTTCGTCTGTATAGCCCAGTCGTTGGTACAGCGGTTGTTTATGTATTGGTAGTGGATAGTGAATGGCACACCCAATACCTTCCTTTTTTAGATACCCCATGAACTCGTCTCTTGACATTGGAAATCCTTCCTCAATTGTAACTGCATACTGATGATAAACGTGCTTAACTCCCTTTTTCCTATGCGGGAGTTCGAGTCCGGATACCTTTAAGTGTTGATTAAGATATTCTGCATTTCTTATTCTCTTTTCGTTAAATCTACCCAATTTCTTTAATTGCGCAACGCCAATCGCAGCCTGTATATCCGTCATTCGGTAATTGTATCCCAGCATCGTATGATAATACTTCTGATTTTCGCCATGACTTCTGAGCAACCCGCACACCTTTGCTATTTCGTCACTGTCGGTTGTTATCATCCCTCCTTCTCCCGTAGTCATGTTCTTTGTAGCATAAAAAGAGAAACAACCCGCAACTCCAAACCTTCCCACTTTCTTGCCTTCATATTCGGCACCGTGCGCTTGAGCACAATCTTCGATTAAATATACATTGTAATCTTCACAGATGTCTTGTATCTCTTTCACATCAAACGGGTGACCAAATAGATGCACGGCTATAATTGCTTTTGTTTTATCCGTTATCTTCTCTACGACATCTTCCGGATTTATATTGAATGTTCTTGCATCCACATCTGCAAAAACAGGTTTAGCTTCCTGGAACAGAACAGCGTTTGCCGTGGATATAAACGTAAAAGAAGGAACAATAACCTCATCTCCTTGTTTTATGCCCAATGACTTGAGTGCAATATCCAAAGAAATTGTGCCATTGCCGACTGCTACCGCATTTTTAACACCAACATATTTAACAAAAGCAGTTTCAAATTCTTCGACTACTTTTCCCTGTGCGAGCATTCCTGACTTAAGGACTTCAGCAACTGCTTGGATTTCATCATTGCCTATTATAGGTTTTGCAATTGGAATCATTTTTTCCTTCATATCCCTCCCATCAAAATTGCTCTGACAACGATGCCGACGAGTAATGCAAAGGTTATGCTTGCAAGTGTCCCGATTAAATAGTATTCAGCCATTTTTCTATCTTTCAATTCATTGAACCTTGCAATAGATTTGGCGGCAAAAATAACTGTTATTGCTGTGTATTGATTAACCAATACAAAGGTTAAGACCATGACCCTTTCAGCTATCCCTATCACCATACCAGCACCTTTTAAGCCGCTGATTTCTACTTCTTTCTCGTATCTCCTGAGCATTAACTTAATGAAATGAGCACCTATAATGCTTACAATAATATACGCAGAAATTATCACAGCAATTTTGAAAGCATAACTCATTTCACCATTCCCCCTTGTCAGTCATTTTTGGCTTATTTTCTCCTGTCAGCCAATTTTGGGTTATAAAATCAACAAAAGTATCCTCCGCTCCTTTCAATAACTTATATTTACTCCTTTTTAATATCTTAGAAAGGGTTTGTTTTTTTATTCCTATACCCCTCGCTACCTCTTCCAACGTGACATTGCTCTTCTCATTTTTCACTTTTCTGTAATATGTTACAATTTCTCTCTGCCTTTTAGTCCAACTCCACATCACATCTACCATGAAATTCAATAAACACGTAACAACCCCTTCAATTTCCCACTCACTTTTGAATACAACCCATATATTTTCTTTCTTTGCCCTTTCTAACGCGTCAGATGCTTTATGAAAAGATTCGCCATCTATCTCTCCGACATTTTCGCTTAAACTTGTAGATATGCCACCAATGCCAATTCCCAAATAGAATTGATGACGGATGTTTTCAAAAAACACATAATAAATATCGAACAGATATTTTGGTGAGAAAAGCATCCCCTGAAAACTATCCCCTCCTACAACCATAAATTTTGCAGGTATCTCTTCCTCAAATCTGCTGTTGACTATTCTCAAAGCATTTTTTAATTCTTCTTGAACTTCCGCTCTGTCCTTCAACTTTCTCGAAGACTTCAGATCGCCAGTTACAACCACATACCTGTTCTGCAATGTACGAGTCATTTAGTTATTTAGATATTTATTTTTTAATGTCTTATATCTTTTTAAAATCCTATCATACAGCTCCCTGTGCCCATCTACAACCACGACAATCTCCAGCTTCTCGTTCTCACAGGATTGTGCGTTCAAGCTATTTATTGCCTCTACAAAGTCTTCATACCTTTCGTTTTGATGCATGCATAATATGATAGACACAGATGTAAACATGTTAAATCTCGCGTATTTTCACCCTTTGCTGCTACCATGCTATTTTAGCCCACATGAATTTAGTTATTTATATCTATAAGCACTAAATCTTCTTTAAATTTAAATAGATAAAGTTTAAAGAAAAAGATAAGTGGGGGGAAACGGGTAATTAAACCTTTTGAGGCGCACGCGCAATGCGAATGATGGTGCGTGATTGATGTGCGATTGTTGAAAAGAGCAGAAGGGTAGAAATAGACATGAAGGTGAAGATGAAGCGGGTGGATGAGATAATAGAGAGATATAAGGGGGAAGAAGGAGTTTTAATTCAGTTGCTGTTGGATATACAAAGCGAGTTCAATTGGATTCCCCATGGAGTGATTGCACGAATAAGCGAGAAGATGCGGATTCCGACGAGTCAAATATATCGAATAGCAAGTTTTTACAAGGCGATGAGCTTGAATCCGGTTGGTCGTCATATAATACATGTATGTCTGGGTACTGCCTGTCAGGTGCGTGGTGCACCGAAGATTCTGGACCGGGTGGAAGAGAATTTGAAGATAAAAGAGGGGAGTACTACAGCAGACATGCGATTTAGTTTGAGGAGAGTGAATTGCCTTGGTTGCTGTGCCATGGGACCGGTGGTAGTAGTTGATGGGAATTATCACGGCAAGATAACTCCGGCAATGGTAGAAGATATTTTAGAGAAATACGAGTAAAGAGGGGGTGGAAATGCCAAGATTAAACTCGAAAGAGGACTTGAAGGCGCTGAGAAGAAAGATTATAGGTGTGCGAGACTTGAATAAGCCATACATTACGCTCTGTTCCGGAACGGCATGTCATGCCACGGGTAGTGATGCGGTTGCTGCGGCAATACAGAAGGAATTGGAGAAGCAATGTTTAACGGGAGAGGTAGGCGTACGGAGGACAGGTTGTCATGGCTTTTGTGAGCGAGGACCTATTATTATCATTTATCCCGGGGAGATATGCTATCTCAATGTAACGCCCGAAGATGTGCCAGAGATTATCTCAAAGACCATAAAAGGAAGGGAGATTATAGAGCGGTTACTTTACGCTGATCCCAACACGGGAGAGCAAATGGTTCATGAGCAGGATATTCCATTTTACAAATATCAAACCCGGCTTGTTTTTAGCGGTAACCTGTGGGTTGACCCGACAAATATAGAAGATTACATCGCACTTGGTGGATATCGAGCGTTAGCTAAAGTATTGCATGAGATGACACCAGAGGAAGTGCTGGAAGAAGTGAAGCGTGCAAATTTGCGGGGTAGGGGCGGCGGTGGTTTTCCCGCTGGACGGAAATGGGAGACCACCCGGGATGCTTCTGGCGAACCCAAATATGTGATAGTCAATTGTGATGAAGGCGACCCGGGAGCCTATATGGACAGGTCAATAATGGAAGGAAATCCACACAGGGTTCTTGAGGGTTTAACTATCGCTGCTTATGCCATCGGTGCTACCCAGGGATTCGTTTACGTACGCCAGGAGTATCCACTGGCAGTGAGTAATCTTGCGATTGCACTCGAACAAGCGAAGGAATACGGCTTACTTGGAGAGGACATACTGGGTTCGGGATTCGAGTTCGATGTGAAGGTGCATCGAGGTGCAGGAGCGTTTGTTTCTGGTGAGTCCAGCGCTTTGATGAATGCGATAGAAGGAAAAGTGGGCGAGCCAAGACCTAAATACGTTCATACTTCAGAAGCGGGCATCTGGGATAAACCAAGCAATTTAAATAACGTGGAGACGTTGGCAAATGTGCCGCTGATAATCGAAAAAGGTGCTGATTGGTTCGGCTCGATTGGAACGGAAGGCAGTAAAGGAACGAAGATTTTCTCGCTCGTGGGCACGGTAAACAATACGGGTTTAGTGGAAGTGCCAATGGGAACGACGCTGCGCGACATCATATATAAAATAGGTGGGGGGATTCGGGGCGGTAAGAGATTCAAAGGTGTGCAAACAGGCGGACCCTCAGGCGGAATAATTCCAGAGCAATATCTTGATTCGCCGGTGGATTTCGATGAACTCACGAAGTTGGGTTCGATGATGGGCTCTGGAGGTATGATTGCTATAGACGAAGATACGTGTATCGTAGATTTAGCACGCTATTTCGTGGATTTTCTCTGCGATGAATCGTGTGGCAAGTGCGTGCCCTGCCGTGAGGGCTTAAAGCGTATGCGTGAGATATTAGAAGATATAGTTGCCGGACGCGGAAAAGAGGGAGATATTGAGCTGCTCAAAGAAATAGCGGTGGTGATGAAAGAGGCATCGCTGTGTGCGTTGGGAACGACAGCCGCTAATCCGACTTTGAGCACCATCAGGTACTTTAGAGATGAATATGAAGCGCATATAAAGGAGAAAAGATGCCCGGCGCTGGTTTGTAAGGACTTGATTTCATATTATATAGACCCAGAGAAGTGCATAGCTTGTTTGAAGTGTCTGAAGAACTGCCCTGAAGGTGCAATAGAGGGAGAGAAAAGAGTAATACACGTGATTGAGCAATCGAAATGCGTAAAGTGCGGGATTTGCTATGACGTTTGCCCGCCTAAAGTCGGGGCAGTAAAGAAAATATCGGGCAGGCCAGTTCCTCCGTCGTTACCCGAAGCGGAGAGGGCGATAAGAAAAGGAAAGAAAAAGGGAGGGGGGAGTGATTGAGGGTGTTGAAATTAGAAATTGATGGTAAAGCGGTAGAGGTAGAAGCAGAGAAAGGAAAAACCATCCTGGAAGCTGCGAAAAGCATCGGCATTGATATACCTACTCTATGTTATCATCCTGCCTTAGAACCCTTTGGCGCCTGCAGATTATGCTCGGTGGAAATAGAGAAACGGGGCAGGAAAAAGATTGTCACTGCCTGTAATTATCCCGTTGAAGATGGACTGGCGGTAAACACCAAATCGCCGGAGATTATCGAGATAAGAAAAATGCTCTTAGAACTGCTGCTGGCAAGATGCCCGGAAGAGGGCAAAATACAGCGTCTGGCGCATGAACATGGCGTTGTGAAGCCGCGATTTAAATTGGAAGACGAGCGGTGTATTCTTTGCGGATTGTGTACACGGGTTTGCGAGGAGTTAGTGGGTGTCTCAGCCATAAACGTTATAAATCGCGGTGTGGAGCGAGCCATTGGAACACCTTACATGGAGCTATCAGATGATTGCATTGGTTGCGGTTCGTGTGCGCTTGTATGCCCTACGGAAGCAATAAAGAGGGAAAAGAACATATACCCAACGACGGCGGAAGATACGAGGGCAATCGAAGACAGATTCTTAGAAGGTGAGCGAGATGCTGAACTGGGCGTTTACACCGATTTAATCGCGGGAAAGAGCTCTTTGGACGGTCAAGATGGAGGAATAGTCTCCTCGCTGCTTATTTCTGGCATAAAAAATAACTTGTTTGACGCTGCGCTGGTCGTGCATCGAAAAGATGGCTATGGCTATAAAGCCGAGGCAGTTGTAGTTGAGGATGTAGCAGGGATAAGACGCGCGCAAGGCACGAAATATTTGCGCGTGCCGATGATGTCGAAACTAGAAGAAGCGTTAAAGGCAGGCAAGAGGAGAATAGCCGTTGTCGGCACGCCCTGCGAAGTCCGCGCG
Organism: Candidatus Methanophagales archaeon; assembly: GCA_030621535.1. Classification (GTDB taxonomy): domain Archaea; phylum Halobacteriota; class Syntropharchaeia; order Alkanophagales; family Methanospirareceae; genus QEXZ01. The sequence continues at coordinate 9,365 of JAUXHM010000025.1, forward strand.
GTGCGGAAGATACAGCAACAGCGGGATTTGGAACGTGAATTTCCCGGGGTAGAGATTACTCTGCTGGGCTTATTCTGTTTTGAAAGTTTCGATTACGAAGGTTTAAAGGAACGGACGAAACGTGAATTTGGCGTTGACCTTGATAAAGCGGATAAGACGCAGATAACCAAGGGGAAATATATCGTTACGGTAGATGGCGAGGATTATTCATGTGACGTGCGAGCGTTTGAGGATGTGGTGAGCGAAGGATGTCCTTACTGCGACGATTTCGTGTCCCGACTTGCAGACATCTCTATCGGCTCGGTTGGAAGTACAGATGGATATTCTACGGTGATTGTGCGGTCGGAAGTTGGGAAAAAGCTTCTGGACGCGACTGAGTTCGTCCAGGCTGAAGTGACTAAGAAAGAGATTGTAAAACTAGTAAGGTTTAAAAAGAAAAGAGCAGATAAGAATTTTGCAGTGATTATGGATGGTTTGGCGACATAGTATTCGTGGGCACTGTCTAAAAATATAGCGATTTATCTACCGCGGAGAGCGCAGAGTTTTAGGACTGTTTCAATCCTTGCTGACTTTCCTGATGGCTCTGCGTTCTCCGTGTGCTCTGCGGTAAAATTTAAGGATTCAGGATTTCAACCACATACCTGCGAGCAATCCGAAAAAAAGACCTGATAAATGTGCCGTATGCGCAATCATATCGCCTGAACCAATCATAAAGAAATCATAGAGGGCGAAGAGAATAACCACCATCCAGATTTCCAGCGGTACAATAAAGAACAAATATACCCGCATTCTCGGCATCAGCACCGCAAGAGTAGCGAATATCCCCATTAATGCTCCACTTGCACCAACCGCCGGACTAACTGAAGTCAAACTCCAGCCAATCCCTGCAAAAATGCCTGCGAGGAAAAAGATGAGCAGAAATTTCGAACTTCCTATTTTCCGCTCTAATACCGGAGCGAAGAAGAAAAATACGAGCATATTGATAAAAAAATGCTCGAAGCTCCCGTGCAGGAATAGGTGTGTTACCAGTGTCCAGGGTCTTTCCATTACAAGTGTCGGATTCAGGATTAATAGTTCGGTATAGTATGGACGCGGAATAAGCAATTGTAAAACAAAAGAGATGGACATGAGAAACAAAATCAAGAACGAATAGTTACCGGCGAA
>JAUXHM010000093.1 GCA_030621535.1 Candidatus Methanophagales archaeon
GTAACGCCGAATATTCCCGAAGCCAGCTGTATTTCCGGGTTGGAGATAAGGAATAAGGGAGATGCGAAAGATGCAGCCGTAAAGATACACGAACTGGGCGCTTCTGCAGTAATCATAAAGGGTGGGCATCTCACACAGGAAACAGCAGCTGGTAAAGCAACGGATTTGATATACGATGGAGATTTCAATGAGCTAAGCGGCAAATACATAAAACCGGAAAAGGGGAAAATAATACACGGAGCGGGATGTTCGTTTTCCGCGGCTCTTACTGCTGAACTTGCTAAAGGCGAAAATTTGCGGCACGCAGCGGCATCTGCAAAAAAGTTCGTGCATGATGCGATAGCCGGAGGCGAAGAGCTGTCAAATATGATAGTGCTAAATCAGGCACGTGAGTTGCGTAAGAACGCAGACAGGTATTTCGTGCTGGAAAACGTGAAGGAAGCGGTCAGGAAACTGAAAAACATGCCTGATTTTAAACGTCTCGTTCCTGAGGTTGGAACAAACATAGGCATGGCAATAGAGGGTGCAGAAAGCGAGCGTGACGTTGCCGCCGTGGACGGCAGAATAATCTCCGCGAAAGAAGGGATATATGCAGAAACAGTGGATTTTGGTGCGAGCAGTCACGTTGCCCGGATGATATTAGCGATGATGGCGATGCCAGGCGGCAAAAACATAAGAAGCGCCATTAACATAAAGTATTCCGTGCAAATAATAGACGCGTGCAAACGAGCAGGATTTGTGATCTCTTCTTTTGAACGTGAACACGAGCCGGCAGGCGTGAAAACAATGGATTGGGGCATAAGAGAAGCGATAAGAAACCTTTTCTTAGAAGGGCAGCGGCGGCAGGAGGTACCTGACGTGATTTACGACCTCGGTGCGGTTGGAAAAGAGCCAATGACGAGAATTTTTGGCGATACCGCACTGGAAGTAGCGGAAAAAGTGAATAAAATCATGGATGCTCTGGAGTAAGCATTGTCATCGGCGAAAGTTATAGTCATTCCGAAAATTGTTAACCACAAGATTACACAGATTTTCACGAGAAAATAATTGAAGATGCAAGACACATCCCTAAACTTGTATCCTGTCTCCAGCATCATGGATCCCCTCTTCATTTTCTTGTGTTAATCTCGTGGAATCTCGTGGTTTCTTCTTTTTGTTCTTTATCTGTGCTACTCTGTGGTTCGAAATACAAATCCGTATTTAAAAACGGAATTAAAGCAACCAGCAAACCGTCTACATAATATCTTTTCCTATCCACAACGCCGTTAGTGAAATACCCCACGGCACCCTGTTTTTCTTTCGTGTTCTTTTCGCCTATCAAACTATCCATCGCATCACCGAGTTCCGTGCCTTTTAAAAGCTCTTCTGAGATGTGCGATGGAAGCTCAAAGAAAGGAGAAGTCCCATAACCAATCCTGCCCGTAACGTCTATAATGCACATTACGCCAAAGGTGAACCATCGGTGAAACAATTTCTTTATCCCGCCTTCAATGCCCACAAAGAACTCCGCATTAAAATTCCTTTCTTCATCTATCCTTTTCAATTCAAACGCCCTATTCCTCGCGCCAGCGAACGTCTCATCATCTATTGGCTGGTTGGAAACGTTACTGCTCACGCCGATTCCTGTTACTTCCACCGTGTCGAAATAAGCAGAAAACGCCTCCTTTGTCGCTTCCAATTTCACCGGGTTCCGAGAGCCGACTAAGATTTTCATTAGACGTTCATTAAAAAAGAATGTTTGACAAGAAAGAATAATTTTTGATAATCGGACGCAGATGAACGCAGATAATCAGGATTTTAAACTTAATTTTGGCACTAAACCGGAAGTTAAACGTAAGGCATTTGATAATTTGCGGAAATAGTTTTCTGCGTAAATCTGCGTCCTAAATAGGTAGGAGTTATACTTTATATACAACAAGAAAATAAAAATCAATAATGTTAAATTTAAATTATTATCTATGCAATTAAATTCTAACCGAGCGCTTACAAAAATAGTTTTAATTGCAGCAATCTGTGTTTTTAGCACGCAATTTGGAGTTACGGTGATTGCACCGCTGCTTGGCGAATGGGTGAAAGCCTCAGGAGTTCCGTCTTTCGTTTCTGCATTGATCTTCTCCTCTTTTACTATCGTAAGCATACCGCTCAGTGTTTCAGGAGGTATTATATCCGACAAATTGGGTCGAAAACCATTGATTGTAACAGGGCTTTTACTTTATGCTGTTGCCTCCGCTCTTTTTCCATTTTCCAACAACACCTACGACTGGATATTTGTGAGAGCATTACAAGGAGCAGGCGCAGGATTGTTCTTCCCTGCGGTTACGGCTTTGCTCTCGGAAGTTACGAGTTACGATGAGCGCGGGCATGCGCTTAGCGTGTATAACATGGGTCTGGGCGCAGGTTTAGCGGCAGGTCCAATTACAGGTGGATTCCTTTTCGACATTTACGGTATTCACATGCCGTTCTTCTTTTGCGTTGTCTTTGCACTGCTAAGTGTCGTATTGGTATTGCTTTTTGTTCACGAGCCGAAGACAAGGTCAAAGAGAAAAAAGAAACGATTATCGTTAAGCGAAAGAGAACGAAAGGCATTGACACTGGCTTGTGTGGTGATTTTTTTTGGAATAGGAGTCGCAGCGATTATGGGTGCTTTATTCTCTCCTTTTGCTACCGCCCATCTCGAACTTCCCGATTACGAACTTTCAACAGGGGTAGTAATCCATGCTACGGGTATCATCGGAGTAATCCTATCCGCAATGTTCGTGGTGTTCGTAATACTGCAAACGGGATTCGGCAGGCTGATGAAGCGCATAGGGGAAATTACTCTTTCGATTGCCGGATTGTTCTTATGCGCCTGCGGCTTGATTGTGCTTCATTTCGCAACCTCCATCCCGGAACTTTTTATAATGAGCTTTTTTCTTGGTTCGGGTTTAGGCGCGATTTCACTGGGCACGCTAACGCTGGCGTCAAAAGCAGCAGGGGCAGGAGCAGGAACAGGGGATGGAGCAATAGAACAGGAACAGGAACAAGAACAAGAAGGGCGAGTAATGGGTATTTATTACACGATGTTTTACGCAGGTATTGGCGGTGTTCCTCTTGTTTGTGGTGCGCTCTCGGATATTTTCGGTGCACGGCTGCTGTTCTTGGGATATGCGGTGCTTCTACTCGTATTGATGGTTGTAGTGTGGAAGGTGAGATAGAGTCGGATTATAGTCGTTCCAAATATTTTATAAAAATCCCTGCGTCTTATAAGCACAGGCTTATGTTGAATGTGGTTGTGACCGAAAAGCTTTTATACCTTATGATAAATATAGGGGTATGTTGAGTCCAAGGCTCCGTACTTAACGGGGTATGTGACTTTTAAGGAGATGAAAAAATGTCTGATATAGGAACAAAAGCGAACGTCAAAAACGGCGTCTGGATTTTTCAAGCAAATATTGCCTCTTATAACTACTGGAAAGAATTTCAAGAAGGAAAAACAGAGAATTGGGAAAAGCCGCCCAAAAAGAATAAAGCCCCAGGACAAATTATACTATTTCGACAAACTGGGGCGGGTCCCCCAGAAAAAGTGGGCATCTATGGTATCGGTGAATTGCTCGATACAAACTATGAGGGAGTAAAATCTACTAAGGGAGTAAGGGTTCGTTATTTAAAACGTTTTAGAAACTTTGTAACAATATCTACGTTACGAGAAAAAGCCAACAAAGTCGGCATTAATGAGAATAAAAATCGTCAATTATATCGATTTATTTATGGAGGTATTCCACGGACTGATATTTGGTTTGGTGGAGTGGATTACGAACTTTTACAAAAAATTCTTCCTGAGTTAAAAGAATTCGAAAAAAGAGACGCCCCAACTGAAAACGATGCAGAAAGCCACTTCAGAAAGTGGGTAGAGCGAAAAGGTGGGCAAATATTAGGAGCAAAAGATAGCTCCACAGGGAAAACCGTCGGTTGGCCTGATTTTGCAGTGCGTATCGGTGAAAAAATAATAGTATACGAAATAAAGAGTGAAAACGACAAGGTTACAGAAAGTCAAAGAGAGATGCTGAGAATGTTACGGAAGCTCGGTGCCGATGTGAAAATCATGTTCTATGTGGACGGAAAGTGGGATGACCGCACTGGGATATGGCTCGATTAGATAGAGCGCTGTGTTGATTAGACGCTAGATGTCCCATACCGCAGTGGGGGTCGGTGACTTAGAACATAGGAATTAAAATAAATGAACGAACACGGGAAAAAAGAAATAACGGGATTTTTGAATACTAATTTTTCTTTTGGAACTGAGAAAATTGAGTTATATAATGAAGCATTGACCCATAGTAGTAATGGTTTGCCGAATAATCAAAGGCTTGCTTTTCTCGGAGATTCTGTGCTGAGGCTAATAATAAGAGAACACTATTTTAGAGAACATCCTGATTGGGGTAAAGGGGAACTTACTGAGGAATGCAAAATAATTGAATCTGATGAAATTTTTGCCAATATTGCATCCAACCTTGAAATAGTAAAATACATAAAATTCGGAAAAACTTATGATAATCGTCCAGATGATGTTGAAGAGAATACAACAATAAATGCAGAGGCTTTGGAAGCATTATTTGGAGCAATCTATTGTGACAAGGGTTTAGAGAAGGCAGAGGAGATAGCAAAGAAATTAAAGATAATTTAAATAAGAATGCGAAGCCATCTTTATACCTCTGCACTTTAGTGTGTGGGTGGCGTGGATGGGGCTTTTCTTCCTTCTAAATATTCTTTTGATAACCCTTTTCTTTAAGCCCTTACAGGGCTTGCGGGGTCGTGGGGCAGAGCCCCGCATAAGAAAAAGTTTGTTTCAAAACGTTCTCAACTCCCCTCTAACCGCTATCTCCGTTATCTCCGCAACATTCGAAAGCCAATCATCCATTATCCGCCCCACCTTCTTTTCCATCACTCCCGGGTTTACATCGCTCCGTGGGACAATCTGAGCGG
>JAUXHM010000078.1 GCA_030621535.1 Candidatus Methanophagales archaeon
GCTCAGCACCGCATAACCCGCTAAAGTTCCTATTAGCGCACCCAACGCAGGCGCTACACTTGCATAATTTACAAATGCAGATACAACCAGCATAGTAGGGATAATCGCATCGCCAAGCCCCATGTAGAATGCTTCGTCCATCTCGCTTTTACCCTTATCCTGTCCCTTTTCGCGCAGTAAAGAAAAACTCCGCTTCCGCGGCAGGACAAAAAGGACAGGTATTCGCAAATCCACGATGGATTCTGCCAATGACACCATGTGCTTCGTCTTGTAAACCGCAATTGCATCGTACACCGCCAAAATTATCATTAGTAGCACGATTAGTTTAGGTATTAACGAAATCCCGAATATCGCCGCTGCTCCGCCAGCTATTATCAAACCCGTTGCATCGAGGACGTACCATTCGGGATATTTATACAGCAGAAGAGTAAGTGCAATAGTGCCGATTATAGCGATATAAGCATAAGGAAGTGTAAGAACGGCCAGCACGTAATATATCGTTACCGCTACCGCAGCAAGCATCACAAAATGGACAAGTTTCTGCCCGCCAAACCTGAGCACCGCGAGAATAAACGCCGTGAAACCTATGATAAGAATAACAAAATAGATGGGATTCCACACCGATTCGGGATTCTGAAACGCCTTTACTCCCGAAGCTTCAAACGGTGCCGCAAGCATCAACGCAATTACTGCCGTAAGCACGATAAAAAGACCCATTCCTATGCATAGAATAGGACTCATCTCTTGTGCTTCTGGCTCTGGTTCTGCTTTTTGTTCTTCGTTTTTGTTTTCGTTCATCGTGTTTGTTCTTGTATATAAACTATAACCGCCTTCTATTTAAGACACAGATTTACACTGATTTACGCGGACTTGTTTAAGTTTGACATTGTTGATTTTTATCATCTGTCTGTGTTAATCTGCGTTAATCTGCGTCAATAATTTATTTTCTATTTTCTTGATCTTTGCTTTTTCTCGTGGAAATCTGTGAAATCTTGTGGTTAATAATTTTTGGAATGGCTATTAATTCGCTTTCAAGAAACGATGCCAGTTTTTCGCTATCTTCGTCGTTTCTTATCATAATGTCTGTTTTGAGCACATTCACTTCTTTATCCGCTGGGAATTCATCCTCCGTATCTATGATAAGCACGTCCAAGAAGTCTTCGTAACACTTGAATACTCCGTAAGGCGATACCTCAAACCCTTTTGCTTGCATGAATTTTCCCGCGGGTCCGCTTACAGGCTCATTGCCCACGATTGGTGAAATCGCCACCACTCTTTTACGTTTTAACTGCTCTCTTACTCCTTCCAAACTCAAAATAGGTCCTATGCTCGTTATCGGGTTACTCGGTCCTATTATCACCACTTCTTCAGACTCGGAGTTCAGCACGTTCATAACTTCTTCTGATGGTTTTACGTCTTCTATACCGTCAAAAGAGACATCTGAAACTTCTGGTTCTCCCTTCTTCGATACCCAGAAATCCTGAAAATGCCGTTCGCCTTCCGGCGTGTGTATCCGCGTGCTTACGGCTCCCGGTTCATCAGTCATCGGGAGTATATTTATTTTAGCTGCAATGCCGAAACTTCTTGCGAGCAGAGCAGTCGCCTCGGTCAGACGCTTCCCCTGCCTTAACAGCTCTGACCTGATTATATGCGTTGCTCGGTCTCTATCACCGAGCATCATCGGCTCATCGTGATTTAACTTTTTCAATGCGGTATGCGTAACAAAGCCGTCATCACGGATGCCCCACCATTTTTGCTCGTCTATTACACCCGCTAATGCATAAATTACCGAATCTATATCGGGACAAACTAAATTGCCTGAAATCCACACGTCTTCGGCAGTGTTAACGATTATATTCAGCTCTTCTTCTTCCTCCTCCTCGAACACTCGTTTCAGTCCCACCAACAGCTTTGGTGTTCCCGTGCCGCCTGAAAGGATAATCATTTTCTCCCTTTATAGTTCGTAATATACCAATTAAAAAGGTTTTTTCTTTTCTTCTTTCTCCTTCCAGAAACGTTGACTTTGACGAAATAAAAATCTTATTTTATGTGTAGCTTCTATATCAAGATAAATCTAAACCATGAACTACAAATATCTCACAAAGGAAAATATCATACGACTGCATAAAAAGATTGTTGAAACCACGGGAGGAGAAAAAGGAATGCTAAACGAAGGTATCTTATCATTTGTATTAGATTTGATTCGCACAGAGAAATTGTATAGCGAGAACATCGGGGATTTGTTTACCCGTGCAGGGATTTTATTGCGGGGGATTATCTCAGGACATCCGTTTGTGGACGGGAACAAAAGGGCAGGATTTGAAGCTACAGACATCTTTTTAAGGATGAATGGCTATTATTTAGAAGTTGATGCGGATGAAGGAACGGAGTTTACACTGAGTATTGCGAAGAATGAACTGGATTTAGACGGCATAATAGAATGGATAGGAAGACATATGAAGAAGGAGGAATGGTAAAATGCACGAGAAAAAGAAAAAAGAAAAGGAATCAAAAGAGATTGAAAAAATTGAGAAAATAATGGATGTGAGCATGGAAAAGAATAAAGAACTGCTTAAAAAGCTTGCTGAGATGTAATTACACTTTTATACACGTCCAGCGTCCTCTTTGCTATCTTATCCCACGTATAGTCGCGCTCGACTATCTTCCTCGATTCAATGCCCATCTTCGCCATGTCCTCGTTTAGCATCTGTTTTATCGCAGCACCTATTTCCTTCCTTGTTGTGCCACATAGGATACCATTTCCATGGACGAAATATTTATTGTCCCCGACATCAGTAGCAATTATAGGCAGCCCCGACGCCATCGCTTCGAGCAACGCTATTGGTTGTGCTTCAAGCTTAGAAGGCAGCAAAAAAACGTCCAGATTTCGATAGAACGCAGGAGCGTCTTCAACATATCCTAACACCTCTATTTTTCCCCCTTCCTTCTTTTTTATCCTGTCGTATAACGGCCCATCTCCCGCAATCTTCAAATGGATTTTATCCGATTCTAATGCCTTCACCGCCTTTATCATCTTTATTACGTTCTTTTCTGGCGATAATCGCCCGAGGTAGCCTATGCATACGCCTTTATCGTTCTCTCTTTCCAAATTTCCTTTTTCCTCTTGTTCCTGTGCACGAGGATAAAAGCGATTTATATCCACTCCATTTGGTATGACCACCGTTTCTGTTCCGTTGCCATTATCTCCATATCCCCATCCCTGCGTGTATCTGCGAATATCCGCTGCTATCTCTTCGCTTACCGAGATAAATTTCTTTGAACGTCCTGCGTATAATGAAGCAAGAGCCCCGATAAGGGCTTTTGCAAGCTCTCCGCTCAGGCTATCCCCTGCTGCGGCAATATGAAACGTATTGACGATATTTAACTCGGAGCAAATAGAAGAAAAGGGCAGGAAAAACTCTGATGACGTAGCTGCATGGTGTATATGGAGAATATCACAATCTTCTACCTCTCGTTTTATCTTTTTTAATGAGAAGCCAAAGTCAAAACCATAAGAAATACCACCCGAAGGATTGCCCAGCATGTAAGAGCCAAGTGAGTACTGGTCGATGTCCTTTACTTCATGCCCTAACCGCTTGAATTCATAAGAAAGTGCATCAACGTGTGTCTTTATCCCTCCGCTCACACGCCGATGGTAAAAAGCTATTTTCATTTTTTTTCTCTTTATTGCGTGGATTTAGAACATCCTTAACCCTTCTCCCCCTGTCCGCACATCCATAACAAGCGCACCGGCAATTTCCATCGCTCCTTTTAGCCTCTCCCCTGATTCACCCGGCAGGACAACAACAGAGCCGACACCGCCCATCTCGTCCAAACCCCCTGCTCCTGTTACTTTTGCACCCAGTGCACCCAATTCCTGCGAGAGTTTCACGAGTTCGCTTAGTCGTCTCGGAACCACGCCTATTGCATCCAGCAAACCATGATTTATGTTCATCAATGCTCCTAACTTCACAAAATCGCTTTCCTCTATCGCCGTAACTGCCTGTGCCGTTATCTCATCAGAAACATCGAATATAGCATCGTATATGCCCTTAAAAACTTCTTTTCGCTCTTTAACCTGTTCTACAATTTTCTTTGTCTTTAGTCCCATCTCGGAAAATTCTTTCGTAGCCATACTCAAAGGTGTGCTGCCAATGCAGCCTACCATCAAATTTAGTTCCGCTAAATGCAATCGCTTTACCTCGCCGGACTTTACCAACACATAGCCACCATACGTTGAAATTGCCGTATCAATAGGACTCGCAGCACCTTGAACCCTGCGTTCGACGCGGTTTGCATCTTCTCTTATCCCGTCCAAATCGCCGTTTACGCCAAAATATTCTTTGAGTGCTGCAATGGTAGCAACACAAGTCGCTGCTGAAGAGCCCAGCCCGGCGGAAAGCGGTATCTCGGACTTTATTTCTATCTCTACCCCCTCTCCACCTATTCCATATTTCTCTTCAAGATACCGTATTGATTCTCTGACATACGCAATTGCATTTGCCGCAGCGTCATAGTCCTTATATGGTCGTGCTTTCTCTTCTCCCGTGGCTAAATTCATTTCCAGGCCAAAAGTAGGGATATTCGCTATTTTTACGTGATACCCGCTCCTTTCCCCACTTGACGCTTCCACTACAAGCCGCCGGTTTATAGCTGCAGCTAACGCTCGTTTACCATACACCACAAAATGCTCTCCAAACAGTATTACCTTAGCAGGCACGGATGCTCGTATTTTTTTCACCATCTTGCCACAAAAGTTAATAACACTATACCATCTCATATATATTTAAACTACAATCAACAAAAAAGAAATTAAAAGCTTTTATAGTGCCGTCAGAAAATTTTAGGGGAATAAAAAGCCGTGAGTATCGCTAAGGAAGAAGCAAAGAAGCTCATTGACAAGTTGCCAGAACATGCAACGTGGGATGACATTATGTATGAATTGTATGTTAAGAAGAAGATAGCAGTTGCTTTGAAAGCTGCTGAAGAAGGGCAAGTTATCTCTCATGAGGAGGTTAAAAAGCGACTTCTTTCACAATGAAGCTTGAGTGGACGGAACCAGCTCTCTCGGACTTGGAGAGTATTCGGGATTATATTACGAAGGATTCCGAATATTACGCAAATCGTTTTGTTGAAAGAATTATTGAAGCGGTAGAAAGTCTGGAAAAGTTTCCTGAAATGGGTCGGAAGGTTCCAGAAGCTGAGGCAGAAAATACTCGTGAACTTTTGTTCCAGAACTACCGGATTATCTATCGCGTGGAAACCGATAGTATTTTAATTCTTACAGTTATACATGGTGCTCGAGATTTAAGTCGGAAAATATACGAGCCATGGGATGTTATATAATATGACATGATAATATGCTTTTTCATTCGCCCTGCGAAATGGGGCATCAAATATCCAAAACAGCGAACAATTCACAAAGATTTTCTATTCTCGCATCACACGTCGATTCTGCCCCCACACCTATAACAACACAACCAGCGGATTTACCCGCCATAAAATCGCTTTCTGTGTCGCCCACGAGTACCACGTGCTCGGGCGTTGTTTTTAACCGCTCACATGCCTTTATCACCATCTCTGCATCTGGCTTTCCCTTCTTCACCTCATCTCCTGCAACGACCACGTCAAAACAGCCGGATAGCTGGAA
>JAUXHM010000108.1 GCA_030621535.1 Candidatus Methanophagales archaeon
ACGATACAGGATGTCAGGGGGATTCTGGGGGTGATATTGCCAAGGAGGAGGATAACAAAGAAGAATATACTTGAGATCGTTAAGCGGAAGCATAAAGCGAGGGAATCCGCAAGGAAGTCTCATCATAAGAGGAATAGCAAACCAAACTAAGAATATTTTGATGATTTTCACGCAATCTAAGCACGCTTAGTTTGTGCTATCTCTTGATTTCGGATATTTATGTCTATTCTCCTTTCAATCCCGTGGAAATTGATATTCCCGTGTTCGATAATTGTAGATGGTTGTGGCTAATGCGAATAATAGGATGGAAAATGGATAAGATTAAATAGCTTTATTTTAAAATGACAAAGTCAAGTTAACATAGATGAAAGAATCAATGCCGTTAAAATGACCCTGCCCGCCAGCCAGCACAACAAAAGAAAAAAAACCGTGTAAATCCGTGTCTCAAATGGAAGGAGGTTATACTTTATATACAACGAGAAACCTTTTCTTTCTTAGAAAGAAAAGCTTTACCAACAACTTTTTTGCCTTCGGTAAAAACATCCCTTTTGTTTTTCTTTTAGCACAGGTTTTCTTTTTGTAAAAAAGAAAAAGTGTATTTATAACTTACATTTCAATATATAACTTGAGTAAATTCATTATGGGAACTGAATACAAAGTTGTCATTTTTGACATGGACGGGACGTTCCTGGATTCACGTGGCAGTGGAGCAGTAGCACACGAGTGGGCATACGAAGCATTCAGAAAAACGCTGAGCAATTATGGGTTAAATCTCAGCATAGCAGAAATAGATAAGTATTTTCTTGCCCCGCTATATTCTAATGGAGCTCAAGGCGTGAGAACATTCTGCGATAGATTTGAGTTGGATTGTGCGGAGTTCTGGGCACGCAGAGAGAAAGACGTTATAGAAGCGAAGATAGACGCGATGCAACGAGGCGAAATAAAGCCCTGTAAAGGTTCTGAGACAGTAATAAAGTACCTCAGCATGAAATCGTATCTTGCGGTGGTGAGCGATTCACAACAAGCATGTGTGGACTACGCGTTAGAGCATTTCGGGCTGAAACAGTACTTCAGGATGTGGTATGGGCGTCAGAGCGAGTTAGAAAGTCTGGATAACAGGAAGCCAAATCCTTTTTACATAAATAAGGTGTTAAGTGAATTAAACACGAGCAATGAGGAGGCGGTATTGGTGGATGATAGTCCCGTGGGTATTTTAGCAGCCAGGAGGGCGGGCATTGATTCGGTTTTTATTTATAGAGGAGAGGAGAAAGAGGGATATAATTATAAGCCAACTTTTTTAGTGCGAGGAATAGAAGATTTAGGGGGGATTTTGTAATATGAGTAATATGACAGCATTAGAGGAAATAACTGAAGAAGGACTGAGAATAGGTGGTGGGATAGGCGCGAAAATAGAAACGCCGATGATTGTGCTGAATGAGAAGGCGTATGCGGAATCAAAGGGGGAGAAGGGATTTGAACTCGCAGAGATATGCGAGGAGGTCGCGGATGAGACGGGGGCGAACATTGCTATCTGCCCACAACAAGCCGAGCTTGCGCTCATAGCTTCTGTGGTGAACATCCCTTGCTTCGCACAGCACGTTGACGCCGTGGAACCGGGCAGCCATACCGGGTTCACAACACTGGAATCCGTAAAGGATGCGGGTGCCGCAGGGTCGCTTGTCAATCATTCGGAGCACAGGCTGAAAATAGCGGACATAGAGTTCATCATAAAAAAGGCGGCGAGTTTAGACCTCTTAACGATTGTTTGCACGAATAATATCGGAGTGAGCCGGGCAGTTGCAGAATTGAAACCGTATGCCATTGCGGTCGAGCCGCCAGAGCTGATAGGAACAGGACAGGCAGTGTCAAAGGTGGACCCCGGGATTGTCGAGAATACGGTAAAAGAAGTGAAAGAAGTAGATGTGGAAAGCATTGTGCTCTGTGGTGCAGGCGTTACAAACGGAGAAGACGTTCGAGCTGCGATAGAGCTGGGTGCAGACGGCGTGCTGCTGGCTTCTGGCGTGGTTAAGGCGGTGGACCCGAAGGCGGTGTTGCTGGATTTGGTGTCGGGATTGTGATAAACTTTTTTGCTTGCAAAAAAGTGTTAGAGCAGTATCTTCGCCAATCCAAACAGCATCGTCGGATTTTTTTTCACGAGTTCCATCAATAACGCCGTCGTAGTGAACTCGGCTATGTTTACGCCCACTAAAGAGTGAGCAAGCTCGTTGAGGTCGTTGTCCGATAATTTGGTGAGAAACTCCTTTGCTTTTAAGCCGGTTATCAGCCGTTTTTCAAACGCGTTTCGCCATCTGTTATCGTATTCCATTAATCTATCCTTCGAGAAATTGTTTTCCTGCGATGCTTTTGCTATTACGTCACCCGCTATATGGCCTGCCCATATCGCATACAAAATGCCGCCGCCGGTCAATGGGTTAACGTGTCTCGCAGCATCGCCGACTAAAATCAACCCATCCGCTACGCTTTCGGCAATCGGGCCGCTCAATGGCACCGCACCGCACATCTCTGCCACTGTCTTGCCATCGGGAAACTTATCACGGGCAAATGCCTTCAGATAATCAATTGCACGGTGGTTTTCATCAGAAGCATCACCACCTATCCCAAGACCCACGTTTGCACGATCTCCTCCTTTTGGAAATATCCATGCATAGCCTTGTGGTGCAATTTCACTGCCCACAAAAAATTCGGAATAATCGGTCTCCAACTCTATATCGCACATGAGGAACTCGGCGCAGACACATATATCCGAAGGTCGCAACCTCGTGTCAATACCCGCCCATCTGCCTATTTTTGACTGTACTCCATCCGCAGCAACCACGACATTCGCATAAACGCGTGTATCCTCGCCCATACCGCGAACACAAACGCCTTTTGCGTATCCGTCAGCGTCCGCTTTAATGACACTATACGCTTCTGTTTTGACTCGTACCTCGGCACCCGCATTTGCAGCTTCAATTACAAGCGCTTTGTCAAATAATCTACGTTCGAGCACATAGCCCACTTCCTCCATCTTTTCCCCTGACAAAGCCACTTTCGTGCCGTCTGGACCGTATATGTTCGCTCCGTTCACTTCTGCGCATATACATTTCTTATCAACGGAAACGAACTGCTCTATTTCTTTGCTTACGCCTTCCGCACATTTCACCGGCACGCCAATCTCCGGATTCCTTTCTATCAAAAGCACGTCTAAGCCTCGTTCAGCGGCGGTTTTGGCTGTTACACTACCCGCAGGCCCTGCCCCTACGATTACAACGTCATATCGTTCCTCTTTCATCTCTCAACAAACCTTTCTTTATATATTCTATTATTCTCTTTTGTTAATTTGATAATGAAAAAATGACCGTTAAAAAAAGGATATTAATAAAAGGCGGGAAGGTGCATAATGTGGGTTACAGGCCATTCCTTATGGGAAGAGCACAGGAACTTAAAATTCCGAACTTTCATGCTAAGAATATTAAGGAAAATGGAAAGCAGGTTGTTGATGTTCGAGTAGGTGGAGAAGGGGGAAGGATAGATAAGTTCCTGAAATTTGTCAATGAAAACTGGCCCGAGTTTGCAGAAGTTGAGAACATCTCAGTGGAGGAAAAGGAATACGAAGAAGATATAATGACACTGGAGGATTTTTCCGGCTTATTATCTGCTTTGCAACTCTCAAAGATCGTTCAGGCGGGATTGGGGATGGTTGAGATGCAGAAGCAGACCATTGAGATGCAGAAGCAGGCACTTGGAAAGCATGATCAAACACTTGATAAACAAGACTCAATGCTGGATAAACAAGACCAAACACTCACCGTTATAAAAAGTGGTGTGAATGAAATGCGGGAATCCCGAGAGGAAAACAAAACTCTTCTACTGGATTTTCATCACGACACCATCCAGAGGTTTGATAATTTAGACGCAAAATATGGGAAGATAGCAGAGAACATGGAGCGGATTTTGGAGGAATTGAAAGAAGAGCGGAAAGAATACCGAGAAACGGTGGAAAGACTGGTTAATGCGATTATCGAATCCAGAAAAGAGAAGTGAGAGAACGAGATTGAGAAATGAAAACTTCAAAAGCGGAAGAGGACATGGGCAGAGGCTTTAAAATCGAAGAATTCACGGTTTGTTGGAACGTAGACGAGGAGGAATTCAAAGAAAGGATAAGGAATTATGAGAATATTCTGATTGCGGGATTTCCGCCGATGGGAAATATCATACCATATCACATAAAGGAGTTTTTAAAGGATTCTGAAAAGATATTGAGTTTGTATTCTTATGACTTCCCACCCATAGTAGAAGCGCGGGAAGACGAATTTGAAATCCCGCA
>JAUXHM010000137.1 GCA_030621535.1 Candidatus Methanophagales archaeon
TCCATGCCCGAAGCGAGAGGTAAGGGATTTGGGATACATCGAGCACTTGACACATCCGGTGCAATTGCAGGGTCGGTAATTGTTTTGCTTTTACTTTTGTTTTTCTGGTTCGACCTCGAACAAAAAGCATATCAAATTGGCTTTTATAAGTCAATCATATTTATAGCAGCGATAGTCGCTTTTTTCTCATTAGTGCCTCTTTATTTTGTAAAAGAAGGAAAAAGAGAGCCGCAGGAGATAAGATTGCAGATAAGCCTGAAAAAACTGCCTAAGCAGCTTAAGTTGTTCATTGTGGTGGCTACTCTGTTTGCATTAGCCAATTTCACCTATATGTTCTTCATATTAAAGGCAATGGATGCTTTCATGCCAATAATGCCCGTGAAGGAGTCAATCGCACTTGCTATACTTTTATATGTCCTCTTTAACGCCTTTTATGCCTTGCTTGCCATTCCTTTTGGCACGCTATCAGACAGAATAGGAAGGAGTAAAGTGCTCATTTTTGGCTACTTCCTGTTTTCTGTAACCTGTCTCGGATTTGCTCTTTTCGATTCACTCACCGCCTTTATAGTTTTATTCCCCCTTTATGGCGTGGTTTATGCGATGATAGACGGGAACCAAAGGGCTTTTGTATCCGACTTATCCACAGAAGATTTAAGGGCAACCGCTTTAGGCAGTTTTCATACTGTAATCGGCTTGGTAGCGTTACCCGCAAGTTTAACAGCGGGAATCTTATGGCAAACGATTAGTCCAAATGCAACCTTTATTTATGGCAGCGTAATCAGTCTCATCGCTGTTGTTTTGTTCCTCATTTTCAGAGATTATTTTAAGGATTAGGGGTTGAGTCGCGGTGAGGGAAAATTCTTGTACATTGTGTGCGTACTCGAAAAAAACCGTAAATTACTTTAAGCAGAATTGACTTGAGTAGTTGATGATAGAAGCGTTAAATAAACGAACTAAAAGAGGGAGCGTGAAAAAATTGGCAAAAGAGGAAAATGAAACCGTAAGCGAAGGTGAAGAAGACGTTGCCGTCGTCTTAATAGGACACGGAAGCAAACTACCGTATGGTAAAGAGGTAATGGAAGAGTTTGGCAGGCGAGTAGAAATGCGAGGGATATTCAAGGCTGTTCGGGTTGCGTTCATGCAATTGAACTCGCCAAGCATTGAGGATGCGTTGAGAGAACTTGCTAAAGCAGGAATGACGAATATAGTGGCACAACCCGTTTTTTTAGCAGACGGAGCGCATACAACAGAGGACATCCCGGAGAAGCTAAAAGAATCTTTCGAAGGTGCATGGGCGGAACTGGGGGGAGGCGTAAAACTGACTTACGCAAAGCCAATTGGCGTGGATGAACGAATCGTGGATATATTACTGGACCGTATAAAAGAAGCGACGGGAAAGTAAAGCCCAAGTAAAACAAATTGAGTTTCACGAGGTGGATGCGCGGGGAGGGATTCGAACCCTCGTATCCCTGCGGAACAGGATCTTAAGTCCTGCGCCTTTGTCCATGCTCGGCTACCCCCGCTTTGCTATACTAACACGACAAATAAAAGTTGAGTTTAAATACCTATTAATATTATCCAGAATTATATGCAAAGGGGGAAAAAATGATAGGTAGAAACGAGATAAAAGAAGTTCTGAACGGATATGAGCTTGGCAAGGTGATTATAGGCGTTCTTGGGTCACATTCCGCACTGGATATATGTCGAGGAGCGAAGGACATGGGCTTCAGAACGCTGGTGGTGTGCCAGAAGGGCAGGGAGAAGACTTATGACTACTACTATCGGACGGAAAATTCCTGCGGAATCGTGGACCAGACCATTGTGCTTGATAAATTTTCAGATATAACCGAAGAGAGCGTGCTGAGGCAGATGCGTGAAAATAACGTTATTTTCATCCCACACCGCTCTTTTGAGGTCTACGTGGGTTTTGACAGTATCGAAAATGATTTTCTTCTGCCCCTATTCGGGTCGAGAAGTATGCTTCGGGCAGAGGAACGAGATGCAGAGAGGAACCAGTATTACCTGATGGAAAAAGGAGGGATTCCCTATCCCAGGATATACAAAAGCCCTGAAGAAATAGACCGCCTGGTTCTGGTTAAAGCACCGGAAGCCCAGCGGAAATACGAACGTGCGTTCTTCTTCGCCTCTTCTCCAGCGGACTTCTACAAGAATTCCGAGCAGATGCTTCGTGATGGTAAAATAACGGAAGAAGGGCTGAAGAAAGCGGTCATCGAGGAGTTCGTTATGGGTGCGCAGTCTAACTTCAATTACTTCTACTCACTCTTAGATGAGCGGCTGGAACTGCTGGGGATTGATACTAGGAGACAGACAAATCTGGATGGCATACTTCGCCTTCCGGCATCACAGCAGTTAGAAGCCTTGAAGTACATAGACGTCAAAGCCATCGAAGCCGGGCATATCGCATGCACGGTAAAGGAATCACTTTTAGAGCAGATATTCGAGCTTGGGGAGAAATTTGTCAATGTTGCTAAGGAAGAGTATCCGCCGGGAATTATAGGTCCTTTTGCATTGCAGTCCACTTTCATTCCCGGTCCTCCGGAGGAAAAAGCCGTAGTTTTTGACATCTCCATGCGAGTGCAGGGCTCTCCCGGAACACGTTTTACGCCATATTCGGGATACCGCTACGAGGAGTCGCTTTCGGTAGGGAAGAGGGTGGCTATGGAACTCAGAAAAGGCATTCAACTGAACAGATTGGAAGAGACGGTTACATGAAATGGGATAAATAAATGATAGATAAAAGAGAAATTCATCATATTTTGGACGGCTATGCCAGAGATGAGATAACCATCGCCACCATGGGGAGTCATACTGCACTCCAGATACTTAAAGGAGCAAGAGATGAGGGGTTCAAAAGTCTGGTGATATGTAAAAGAGGCACTGAAGAGGTCTATCAGCAGTTCGGAGTGGCTGATGAACTCATGATTATTGAAAATTACGAACAAATCATGGAGAAGAAGTTCCTGGAGAAACTGATAGAAAGAAACGTCATCCTTATCCCGCACGGTTCCTTTGTGGAATATCTTTCGCCAAAACGGATTGAGAATGAACTCCGTGTGCCCATGCTCGGGAACAGAATTGTCCTGGAGTGGGAATCAGACCGTGAAAAGGAGCGGGAATGGATGGAACACGCCGGCCTAAGGATACCTAAGGAATTCAAAGAACCCGAAGATATAGATAGATTAGTCATGGTAAAATTCCCGGGAGCTAAGGGCGGGAAGGGCTATTTCCTCGCAAGCAATCCTGAAGAGTTTGAGCGAAAGCTAAAAAAATCGGGGCTGAGAGATAAGGATAGATTTACCATCCAGGAGTTTGTAATAGGAACCCGGTTCTATCCCCATTATTTCTATTCACCGCT
>JAUXHM010000072.1 GCA_030621535.1 Candidatus Methanophagales archaeon
ACAAAAAAATCTTTAAAGACTTTTTATATAACCGAATTAAATATCTATAGAGGTGGCGGAAACGCGATGATAAAAAGGTTACACGCAGTATTTGATGGAAAAGTGCTGATACCGACGGAAGCCGTGGATTTAGAAGTAGGTGAACATTGTGAACTTCTCATTGAGAAAGGGCCGAGCAGAAAGGTTGCGAGTGAGGATATAGAAAAGGATCCTGCATTTAATCTATCTGAATTGTCCGTGAGAACAAATATTCCCGATTTGGCAGCAGAGCATGACCACTATCTTTACGGGATACCAAAGCGACAGTCAGATGACTAAATGTTTTGTGGATACCGTTTGCTGGATCGCTTTACTCAACCAAGATGACCAGATACATGAGGATGTTAAGCGGGAATATGAATTTTATATGAAATCAGGATGTCGCTTCGTTACCACAACCGCGGTTCTAAACGAGACTGCGAATGCGCTTAGCGGACCTAACTTCCGAATGGCGGTGGTTGATTTTTATAAGCGTTTACAGATGTCTACTCGTGTTAAGATTGTCTTTGTTAATAAACGTTTGTGGTCATCGAGTTGGCTACTTTACGAGCAACGATCTGACAAGGCTTGGAGTTTGACTGATTGCATCTCTATGGTGGTGATGCAAGAACGGGGACTGCAAGAGGTGCTAACAACTGACAAACATTTCAGGCAAGCAGGTTTCCAAATCTTGCTTTGATTTTTTATGGTTTCTTTAGTCCAGCTTTCTTTTCACATTGCTACAATCGCGGAAAGAATGGTACGAGCATCGTAATCCACAACACAAAACTCTGACAAGTTTTGCGTTGAAATGCTATACTTCTCCTACAATCTCCAACATACATACATCAAATGTTCACATATTTCATGTTTCTTTCCGCAATCTTTCCCCGCCTCTTTTCTTCTAGCCAGCTCTGCATCGCATCAATTACTGCTTTTTACACATAGCCCCCTTCGCCACCATGAGTAACACTGGCAACTACTTTAAATTCTTATTCTATGTCATCCTTAGCATTCACTGTGATTGTTCTCATACTTCATATTTAGATACAATCTATGCTTAAATGTTTGAAGTTTTTAATTTTATTAGATAAAAGAAAGACGACTAACTAAAAATGACGAAGTACGAAGCCATCGTGGTCGGTGCCGGGATAAGTGGAGTCCTGGCAGCGCTGACGCTATCAAAGCACGGTAAAAACGTCCTGGTACTTGAAAAGATGCAGTACGTGGGCGGGAACTGCAACAGTTATACGCTAGACGGTTTTCAAGTTGACACGGGCCCACACACACTCACGAATCTTGCGGCTGGTCCTTTAAAACGGCTTATGGATACTTATTTTGATTATATACCCGTGTTTGAAGATTGCGGGAATTACTATGCAAGAACAGATACCGATTTTGTCAAGATACCCACGAATCTAAAGGGATTTGTAACGTTCGAGATACTTCCGAAGAAGGACCGACTCGCTCTGACCACGGCGATCACAAAAGCGATTACGCTCTCGACATTTGGTACCGACCTCTCGAAACAGTCGGTGTACGATTCGCTGCCACGCACACTCTCAAAAGATACGTATGATTTTGTCAACACAATCTCGTACTTTCTGTCCGGCAAGTCAATGAAAGAGACGTCTGCACACCGGGTTCTGACAGGCAGCGACTTCATCAAGGACAGCGTCACGCAGGAGCAGTTTGAAGCCATGATTGCGAAAATAGAAAAGCCACAGCAGACTGAATCCATACTTCAGTCCATATTACCTTACAACCTTCATGCGCCCCTCAAGGCAAGATTGGACAACTCATTTGTATCCTCAATCCCGCTTAAAAGTCTTTACAGCCCGCTTACATACGTTGGTAGGCTTGCAGCAACGAAGGGTGCCGATTTGCAAGGATACCCACGCAAAGGGCTCAAATCGGTGCTCAACGCAGTTCTCTACTCGCTCCCCAAAACGGTTGTAATTAAGACCGAAAGCGAGGTAAAACGGATTCTTGTCGAGGAGGGCAGAGTGGTAGGAGTCGAGGCAGATGAACTCTACTACGCCGATATGGTTATCTACACCGGCTTTGCAAAGAATCTGTCTTCTGTCGTTGATGACCTTCCGAAGTCGTATGCAGAAAACCTGAATGGAATCGCCCAGGTTAAGAGCCTTACTATCTGGTTGGGTCTGGAGAAGAAACTGGACGCTTTTAACTACATTGGTTCTGAAGTATGGTTTCGGGATAATTCGTATTGGGCAATGCCAATCACCAATTACGACTCATCGCTTGCGCCAAAGGATAAGCAGCTCGTGGGATTTGGGTTTGTGATTGATGAGAACAAAACCGAACAATCCGAGACGAAGAAGGCATACGAAACTATCTACCGTGCGATCCCGAAGATCGAAAAGCACGTGGAGCTGCAGCATGAACAGATTACGATACCGGAAAAAGCGGCAGTTACGATTGACGGTAAAATCGCTGAGTGTCGCACACCAATCAAGAACTTGTATCTTGCCGGAACGGATACTGATAGTCGGAGCATGGGTATAACTCGTGCTGCATTCTCGGTCGTGGAGCTGCTGAGGGTATTGAATGAGGACGGGAATCTGCATCAGTGACGTGACTGCCGCACAATTGTTTTTGGGGCAAAAATGTTGAAAGAGATTTTCAGGATAACTAAATAACCCGCATCCTAACGCAACTTATGACCCATAGTCCTGATTTAATAATTCACATATTCACGTGCGTTCCGCTATTAAATTATAAATGCGTATCCTCAAAATGACTGGAACCAGATTCCACCTGTAAAAATCAGGTAATGCACCCCAAACGAACGGTAAAGGAATATTCATCTTCGATAAAATCTGGCTCTATGCCATTATGTTTAATCATACCCGCAATAATCTTTCGTGGAACTCCAAGACCAGTTGCTTCGACATAATGATAATCCCTGAGCACTTCTTTGATAAGTTCATTACGTGTCACCCGACACCCTGCTTTCATTCGTTCTACCGTTACCGAATTTGGGAGTCTTCCCGGACTAATCACTTCCAAACGATCACTGTAAATGGATAGTTCGATATCAGTCCCGCTGATAGTATAATCCCGGTGGGCAATCGCGTTGACAATCGTTTCTCTAATAACTTCTGCAGGATAGTCAGGTTTATCAATTCGTCTACCTTCCACCAGATGTGCTTTCGAACCTGTGTTTCGACGAACAAATTCTATCGCTTGCTCCACCAGACCGGTATCAACTATATCCTCGCCTGCGAATTTTGCTACTATGGGACCCCGAATTGTTTCTCTTTCAACTGCTTCGTAATCTTTTTCCATGCCCGGATAAGCAACAGCAGAAATACCAGCCTGAGGGAGATAACGGTTAGGATTTTTACAAAAAAGTAGTATTCCTCCTACTGTAGGAATCGCTTTACCCCGGGATTCGACCATAATCTCGGTATTTATAAGTAAGGTCTCCCATTGTTCAATTTCCCCTTGTTCAGGGCAATCTTGTCCGCGTATATCCCTGAAATAATTTATGAGCCGGTTAAGGTCCAAGTCTTTCAAGGAAGAGCCAGGGACAGGTTTAATATCATACCGAAGTATACCAGAAGCCTGATATAGTCTTTGCTCTTGTTCACGGGTCGCTTCCCGTGAAGTACTCCCTATTCGCATAAACGTGATCCATCTGCCATCTTGTCGTGCTTTGTACGGTTTATCAGGGCTATCTTCGGGGATTGTTATAACACCTATTCTTTTATTGCCATCCCAAGGAACAATCTCAAAATAGGGAATGATTGGGGGCTGGATATTGCCAGAACAGATATTCATAACCCATTCCTCAATATCTGAACGTGTCACTCCTGTGACAGTGCCATCATCTTCAACACCAAGAAGAATGTAGCCACCTTCAAGATTCGCTAACGATGCAATCTCCTTTGCCACATTTTGGGACAGCACATCATCGCGCTTAAATTCAACACCCGAACTTTCACCGTTCCGAATAATTTCCATTAATTGTGTCCTATTCATATTTATCACCCTTGTTTCAAAATCCATATTTCGATCTGCGGATTTCGAATGCTTCTTTGCCGCCTTCCAAGAGTTCTTCCGCATTCAATCGGACCTTATAGTCGTCAATGGAGCCCATCCGTTCCACCGGGATTTCTCCATGCCCTTCTTCTGCCTCGCCAATTGCTTTAAGACCGATGATTAGTTCAGCATCACCAAGAACCGGGATATTTGCATTGTGAGTAGAAAAGATGAATTGTCGTTTACGCTTTTCTTCCCTCATCCTTGGAACAATCCCTTCCGCAATAAAGAAGTTATCGAGGTCATCCTCGGGTTGATCAACGATGAGTGGAGCATCAGATTCAAGTAATAGAAGTAAAAGGATTGTAGTCGCTTTTTGTCCCGTAGACAGGTCTTTCATTTCTTTCCAGACTTCTCTATCAGGTGAATCAATATTGAGTTTCATGGTAGGGCTATGGGGTAAATCGAGTTCTTCGAGTTCCATGAATACTTCTTCTCCTGCTTCACTAATCCTGCGTGCTTGATCTTGTAGGATATTAAATTTGTCTTGTAATTCAACAGCTCCTTTTCTACATGTTGCTACAAAATCTGGTAGCGAAAAATCATCTCTTGCCCTTAATATGGCGATTGTTTCACTTAAACGTCCACCGATCCTGTCACGCAGCATATCAAAGAGGGACTCCCGTTCTCCACAAAAAGAAACTTCTACTCTAACCTGTTTGTCCAATTTTTTGTTTACTTTTTTAGCAGCCTTTTCAATAGCTCTGAATTCGGCTGCCTTTAAGTCTTCCCAATCCGTTAGTAGATTACGTCGGTTTACAGAAAGAATCTCCTTTTCTTTGTTTAATATCACCTGACGGTCTTTTAATGGCATCAATCCCTCAATCTGCCTGCTGAGTATAATGAATTCTTCTCCATCAATAGCTTCTTTTTGGAGATTGCGTAATATTTTTTCGTATTCCGCTTGCACTTTCTGACGGCTTCGTTCCCATGTCTCTGAAACTTTCATTATATCTGTTTCTGCAGTCCTCAGGTGCCTCTCATAATCTGCACTAATCTTTCTGAGATTGGTCTCTAACGATGCTAAAATGGAATTAATCATACGAAGTGTCTCTTTAGCTGGAAGATCTTTTAAAGCTGCTTCGGAGACGAATGCCCGGTCAACTTCCACTACCATGCGAATGTTTTCAAGACCTTCTTTTACTTGAGATAAACGGGACTTCGCGGTTTTCAAAACCTGTTCTTCTTTAACTAATAGATTCTGATTTTTTAAGCGCTCTTCTAATCCCGCCTCTTTAAACCGTTTAAATTTTTCTTCAAGAGCTGGCAAACGACTAAGATTTTCCGAATATTCATTAAGTTCCTTTTGAATATCAATCAAATTCCTTCTGTTGAGTGCCAGTTCCTTAAGTGTCTTTCTCTTCCTTTCGGCTAAATGGATGTCTTCATCTAAAAAACGGTCCAATAATCTTAATAATTTAGTAGGTGATTTTGTGAGCTCGCCGATTTCATGCTGACCATAAATTTCTACATTCCGGCAGATATCCTGTGGAGTGAGACTGAGCACGTTTCCATCTGCATCCCTTATTACAGGAGGATTTGGATAGGTTCTTTCGATGAGGTAATCCTTAAGAGAAGGATGATGGGAACGAACAAGCAAAGAAATCTTCGTACCACTTCGGATTACCTGTTTCAATATCCCGGAAGAAGCCTTTTTTGCCTCTTCGCCAAATGGTTCAAGGTCAAGAACATAGCGGAGACTCTCTATGATTGTGGACTTACCAGTTCCACGACCCCCAATCAGTGTATTCAAATTTCCGTTTAAATGAATTGCAGCACCATCAAGAAACCCTCCTTCCCATGTCAATGCTACCAGCTCTGTATGTTCTGGTGGTTCTTCTTCGGATAGGAGGCGAATCCTCGAATCTGGATCCAGAAATGCCTGCCGCAGCCCTTCAATACTTGGCTGAGACATCTTTATATAGGTTGAAGCCTGAACAGATTCCAAATCTTCTGGTTTTGCTATATCGAGCGCGTTGACAACAGCAACTCCTCTGGCTCTCTCATAATTTTTATCCGTGTTTAAG
>JAUXHM010000023.1 GCA_030621535.1 Candidatus Methanophagales archaeon
GGTATAATTCTCGCGGATGAAGTTGGCACGCCGGACGGGTGCAGGTTCTGGGATAAGGAAGCATACGAAAGCTCAGGTGAGATAATAAGTTTTGATAAAGACGTGTTCAGAGAAGGAAAAGGGGACCTTTCGAAGGTTTATCTTGATGTGTGTAAGCGGATTATGGAGTGATTATTTTTATAACCACAAGATTACACAGATTCTCACGAGAAATTGTGAAGATACAAGTCAAGCCTGTATCTTGTATCCTGCATCACTTTTTCACTCTTTCGTACAGGCTCATGTATCCTTTTTTCTGTAGTAAAACCATGCTCTTATGAAGCTCCACGATAACGTTTCTGCTGGTTGCGTTGTCCTGTAAATAGCACACCACGTCATCGCTTTCGAGTGCGTTCAGGATGATGTCACGGTCTATCCACAGAGCAAGGTCAGCATTCTCGATTGTCCCCTCTTTTACAACCGTTCTTCCGAATGTTTTAACAACTGAAAACGTCTCATCAATGCTGTTCATGACGTTCACCTGTATCATAGCGCCATCTTCTACGTCTTCAAATCCCAGTTTTTCAATGAGGGACGTAATCTGACCAGTCTGTATGGGTGGAGGTGGTGCAGTAGTTGGTCGAATATACCTGTGCTCGCCTATCACCTCTCCAGTAGTGCAGTGGACGTCAAACCCGTAAACCGTCTGATTATCGTAGTCCTGCTCGGTTGGACTATGCTGCCATACGACTCGCCAGCAGATTTTTCCGCCGACCAGAACGGGAGCAGCGGACAGAGGGTCTTTCAGTCCATTCTTTCTCCCAATATCTATCGCCTGCTCCTCGCTCACGGTAATCTCCTGCGGCGAAGTGACCACATGCTGTCCAGTCACACTTCTGTCGTTTCCAAGTCTGACCCACATAGACAGCTCAATGTCACCTGGGTTGTGTGAGTATCCGTAGATGTAAGAGTAGTAGGCTGTGTTCGACTCGAATGACTTCCTTTTGAAATGTGCATCGAAATAATCTCTTCCCACCATGCCCATGATATATTCGTCCGAGATGCTGAAACCCTCTTCCGGAAGTATCTTTTTCACTACGAAAACGGTGAGGTCAGGGTTACCCGTCACGTTATACACGAGCTGCCATTGAAATTGTGTGTGAGATGGGTCTATCAGCTTGAAATATCGGTCAAAGTTTCGTTTCGGAACGCCCGTGGCATTAATAATCCGTCCCTGTGCCACAGATATTGCGTCCTCCCTGGTAGCAGGGATGTCATCTAAAATCACGGTCATGACACTTTTATCCAGAACGAGGATGTCGCTCTCGGTTGGAATACTAAAATACCAAATACATATGGAAGCAACCACCAGTGCGCCCGCCAGAAGGGCGACTTTTACAAACATTCTACGAGAACTTATGCCCATTTTTCCCACTAAAACGAGTTAGCTAATCCAAAAAACTCCCTGAAGAAAGAACCAAGTCCTTCAAAAAACATTATCTCCTCGTTCTTTAAAACTTCATAGTCCTTATCTATCGCCTCGGAAACCTGTTTCCCCAAACCGCACGACTTCATCTCGCTCTTCAGCAATTCCACGGCATCCGTATATTTCCTCTTTACTTCCACCACATACCTGCCGTTTTCAATACGAACTGCCCGTTGCAACAAAACGTCAGCGTTGTTTTTCTTTTCCGTAAAGGCTTTTCTTTTTCCAAAAGAAAGGGGTTTGTATTCGTTTTTAAACCGTTCAGAATGATGTTTCAACGTAACGGGAGGACCCTCATGCCTTTTCACCTCTGGCAGGCACCAAACAAGCAGCTCGAATACCAAAAACGCTTTGTCCCCTCCTACCGACACATCGCTTCGATATACCGTGAACCCATTCCGTTCTATCATACTTTTGACCGATGCTTCTGCTTTTCTTAACTGTGGGAATAATACATCCTCTACCACGTCAGGCGCTTCAAACAGCACCATTACGAGCTCTGTCCCTCGTTCCTTCACGAGTTTCACAAACTTGGCCTTGCTCATCTCTTTTTCCTTCGCAAGCAAGAAAAAACTCGCATCAGGACACGCTAAAAAATCCCGCGCCGCATCTATTAACCTGCAAAACGAATCCAGCGATACCGCTGCCGCTACATTCCTGTTCGGGTCCACCGGGTCTATCACAATAAGTGGGTCTTTATCCGCTCCTTTGTATTTTCCACGACCTTCGATGTCTATTCTTTCGCCATATTTCCACTTCGATGCGTGTCTCAATAGCTTGACGAAAGAGGAATATCTCAGGATGAGCAATTCGCAAAGATAACCGGAGAAGCCCTTTCGCCTTTGCTCGGAGCCATAAATCCCACGGCACTTCAAGAATTGCTTTAATAGTGGCACTTCTTCTTCAAGTCCCGATATTCTCTTTACAATATATCCATTATGAAAAGGCGTCCTGTCAACCGCGGATTTCAATAAAGATGCGTTTTTTACCGAAAAACATGGCACTAAATCCACTTCGTACTCAGTTCTTCCTTCGGCATCGTGAAAGTAAGCGTGAATATACGGATGAGAGGCGTATCTTTCCTCGTACCTATCAGAAATGCTTTTTGCGAGTGCAAGTCCCTTCTCCTTTAACTCTTCTTCCGACACACTTTCAGGAAACATGATGAAGACGTCTATGTCCGCCGCGCCACTTATCCACGTGTTTCTTGCGGTTGACCCTACGGAGATTGCATGGGCTTCTATACCCATCTCCGATGCTTTTTTGTTCAGTTTCGCGATTATAAGGTCTGTTACGGCTTTTACTTTCCTCCTCTCTTCCTCACCCGGTCTTATTCGCTCTATGACCTCTCTGCATATTCCTTTTATCGCCTCTTCCTCTTTCTCTTCCATCATCACACATAAAAAAAATTATAAATAATCTTGTGTAAATCTGTGTAATCTGGTGGTTAATAATTTTCGGAATGACTATAGCGTTATAACTCAACCTTAAGTTCTTCCTTCAGTGTCTTTAGCACGAGTTCCGCATCCACGCTCTCCACACCCTCAATTTCTTTTATCTTCTCGATCACCGCTCCACATTTGTCATGCCCCACGCATTTGGAGATAGCGAGCAGGTCAAAATCGCCCGTTACGTGGTGAATGCAGCAACTCTCATCCAGTTTTGCTATCCCCTTCCCCACCTCTTCCATACTATACCCTGGCTTGGTCTTTATCATTGTGATTAACGTTACCAGACCCATCTCCGAGGTATTAAGAACCGCCGTATAACCGCAGATAATTCCTTTTTCCACCAGCCTTTTTACTCTCTCGCTTACAGTAGCAGTGCTTACGCTTATTCGGTTTGCAATCTTCGTGAACGAACTGCGAGAATCCCGCTGCAGTTCCCCTAATATCTTCTTATCTAAATCATCCATCTTTTATGCCCTCTCCCTCCGCCATGCCCATCACGTATTGATAATCTTTATATTCGTTTTTATTGTCATATTATTTAAAACGGTAAACCTTCTTTTGATTAATGCCCACGTTCAAGTTCTTTGACCTAAATGTGCACGCCTATCCTGAAACAGAAGTGCCCGTGGAAGAGCTAATTCGGGTTGCGAGAAGATACGGATATGCGGGCATAGCAATAACGAGCTACGATGAGGTAGTGAAAGGAAAAGAGGGAGTGCAATTACCTCCATCAGTCGCGAATTTCGCTTTCCGAGGTATAGAGATAAGAGCAAAATCGGTTTCCGAATTGAAAAGAAGAATAAGGCTTTACTACGGGAAAGTGCCTTTGATTGTGGTTCGTGGAGGCAGTAAGGAACTAAACGAAGCGGCATTGAAAAATCCTATGGTTGATGTATTTGCACCGCCATACGGTGAGCATGAAAAAGTGGGATTAACACACGTACTGGTGAGATATGCCGCTGAGAATGACGTTGCAATAGAATTCAACCTCAATGCGATAATTCACAGCAGAAGAAGCGATAGAGCACGGATACTCGGGAAGATGCGTGAGATTTTGAAATTTGTGAGGAAGTACAAAGCAATGCCGGTAATAACCAGCAATGCGCGCTCTATATACGATTTAAGAGCGCCAAGAGAGATGGTTGCGCTTGCTTCTCTATTTGGAATGCAAAAAGAAGAAGCGGTGCACGCTTTAAGTGATATTCCAGAGGGCATATTGGAAAAGAAATGGAAAAAGAGGAGAGAAGTGGAGATAATATGAAAATGAAAAGGGCAAAGTGCAAAACTCAAAATAAATTTTGCGTTTTACGTTTTGCTTTGTTGCTGCCGCCCACACTTCGAGAAAGGAGAAGGTATCTCGCGTTTGAGTTGATAAGCGAGCGAGAGATAGATAAACGAGAGTTGTTGAAAGAGATAAGGGACTCCATTTACTCGCTCTATGGCGATACGGGCGCAAGTGAAAGTAAGATGTGGCTGATAGAATACAGTAAAAATGAAGACGCTGATGGTGGCACAGACAGGTGCAGGGGTGTAGGCATCCTGAGATGTGCCCATAATAAAGTCGAGGAGGTAAGAGCAGCATTAGCCTGTATTCATTCGGCGAGTGGAGTACGACTGGGCATACGAGTAATCGGCATCTCAGGAACGATAAAAGGAGCTTCTCGCCTGACGGCGACAGTGAAAAACGAAAAATGGAAAGTGCAAAAGTCAAAAATGCTCTAAGGTGTGAAAATTTGTGTAATCTTGTGGTTCATTTTGCATTTTTCAATTTGCACTCTGCATTTTGCATTGTTTTCACACTCGCGCTTTCAACATCTCCATATAAATCGCTAAGTCTCTTCTCGTTATGACTCCTATGAAGTTCCCGTTCATCACATCTATCACCGCCAGAATGTTTCTCCTGTTCTGCATCATCCTTTTTAGCGCTTCTATTGCCTCTTCTTCCTCCAGTATAACGTCGCTAACGCGATCAAGTGAGGGCATCATATCAGAAACTTTTAAGATGTAGCGTTGCTCGTCAGACAACTTTTTAATATCCTCAAACGTTACAAACCCTTTTAATTCCCCGCTTTCATTCAACACTGCATATTCGGCTGTTTTGTCGTCAAGCATCTTGTTCGCCAGCTCTATGACGGGCATATCCTCCAGCACGCTCGTTCGCTCTGTTCTCATAACATTCTTTACCTTTATTCCCTCTAAGGAAGCAAAAGTGATGGTTGCGGCTTCTTCTTCTGTTGCGAGAATGTACAGGAGAATACCAATTCCAACGATAAAAGGATTGCTTACCCTCTCACCGGTTAAAATAAACATAAAAGGGTCAGCAACAATCCCGGACATTGCCAGTGCAACGGCAAATATTTTTCCTACCAACACCGCTCTTCTCGTTGCTTTTAGAAATGGCATTCTTTTCGCAAGTAAAGCTCTTAAAACGCGTCCACCATCCATTGGAAATGCAGGTAGCAGGTTAAAAAGGGCTAACACTAGGTTAAAAAAGCCGAGCATAAAAACCAGAATCTTAACCGGGTAAATAACAAAACTCAATGGTTTTATGCTCCAGAAAGTGAGAAGGAAGACGCCACTGAGAGCAAGGCTCATTAGAGGTCCCGCAATTGCTATTCTCCACTCCTTCTCCGGGCTCCTTGGGATATCTTCCATCATGGCTAAGCCACCGAAGAGGTGTAGTGTAATACTGTGTATTCTCGTTCCAAATTTCATTGCAACGTAGGAGTGGGACAATTCGTGAAGTAATAAAGAGAGGAAAAAAATAAAAGACGCGATAAGGGACAAAGAATAGCGGAGGAAAGCGGTCATTTCGATTTCTCCTAAGCCCATCGGGAGTGGGATAGTTTTTGTAGGGTCTTTTGCAAACACCGATGTAATTAAAGGGAAAATAGGTGAATTGGGCTCTATACTTAATGTAATGCCATGCGCAAACATCGCTACGATTAGCGGTAAGATAAATAAAAAACTAAAATGCAGCCTTATTGGTATGCCGATAAGCTTACCCACTTGTATAGATGTTCGCATCGTTTCTCGTTGTATATAACGTATAACTTCCTCCTATTTAAGACACGGATTTACACGGATTTACACGGATTTATTTAAGTTTAACATTGTTGATTTTTATTATCTGCGTTAATCTGCGTCAACAATTTATTTTTTTGTTCACCCGATTCTGATTCGTTAACTATTTATATATATTCCATCCACCCATAAATATAATTATGGAAATAGAATTGTCTTCCTTATATGGGCAGGATATATACACGGATAGGGGTGTATATGTCGGTAAGATAGAAGATGTGAGTGTAGACATAAAAGAGAAGAGAATATCAGGGCTTGCGGTGCGAAACATAAACCCCTATGCTTTCAAAGTGGGCAAGAAGAAGGGCGTGATTATCCCCTACCGCTGGGTAACGGCAATTGGTGACATCGTGCTGATAAAGCATGTGAGAAGAAGAGCAGCGGAAGAAGAGAAGGGAGGGGAAGAGGGGGAGCTAGAAAGGTAAAGAGATTTATCCCCGCGGAGAGCGCCGAGACCGCTGAGTTTAAAGGCTGTTACAATCTTTACTTAGGTTTTCTGCTACCTCTGCGTTCTCTGTGTGCTCTGCGGTGAAATTTAAGGATATGGCAATTTCACGGGACTTTTGTTTTTCTAACGGAAGGAATATAGTGGGCCCGAAGGGATTTGAACCCTTGGCCGCCCGGTGTCCCACAAAGAAACGTATTTAGGAGGCGATACGCCATAGATTCTCTGTTATGAGCCGGGCGCTCTAACCATACTAAGCTACGGGCCCTGACCTCTAACCTCCATGTTATATTATTAATTGTATATAAAGTTAAATGATATTTTTTGTGTTTGGCATCAGGATTTGCTCTCCCGCAATACAAAGAGAAAGTTAATATATAAAGACACATAAAAGAAAGTGTAAAGCAATGGGTAGGGAAAATGAAAAAAATATCCGCACAAAAATTGAGTGGTAAAATGGTTATGGACTTAGATGGTGGTGAAATAGGGATACTGCATAATGTAGTAGTAGACGTAGCAACAGGTCTGTTAAGTGAACTTGTGGTTAAACCTGCTGCTGAGCTTGATACGAGCGGGTTTAAAGAGGGGGATGCGTATATCTTTATACCGTTTCAAGCGGTTAAAGCGATGAAAGATGTCATAATAGTGGATAGAGAGGAGGTATAGGACATAGGTACGGGCGTGACGGGATTTGAACCCGTGATTTGCAGCTTAGGAGGCTGCCGCCATGTCCTAACTAGGCCACACGCCCTAGATAGATGTCAAGTGTCGGTTTTCAGGTTTGAGGTGTTAGATTCACGTGGACACACCTGACTGTTCACACTTTTACTACAAGTAATTTATTAAAGAAAACTTTTTAATTTGTGGATAGAGAGCCATTCTATTTATTGTAGCATGATAAGCGTGCAAAAGGCCATGGAAAAGGCAGTAGAACTGATAAAGAGACATGATTACGCAAGGATCGTCTCGCATTACGATGCAGACGGAATAACCTCTGCAGGGATTATTTGTAATGCTTTGCTTCGAAGAGGAATACAGTTCCATACGACAATAGTAAGCAAATTAGAGGATTCCTTTATTCAGGGGTTAAAAGACCCGCTTATTATAATTTGCGACATGGGCACTGCGCAGTTGGACTTGATTTTAGCGCATCTCAACGAGAAGGATGTTATAATCATAGACCACCATACGCCACCTTTGACTTCCCCAACCCCGATCAATGAGCTCGTTTCTTCACTTCCCGACTCTTTTGCCCTCATAAACCCTTACATTCCCGAGGGCGAACACACGGGGGAAGGGGAAAAAGAGATAGAGGGCGATATTTGTGCTGCAGGGCTCTCGTATCTCGTGGCAAGGCGCTTGTCGAGCGACGGCAGGGGCAACATAGACCTCGCGGGTCTCGCAGTAGCAGGCACCTTAGGAGATAAATTGCGGATAGACACAGGGACAAACAAGATGATTCTGGATGAGGCAATAAAAGAGGGTGTTATTTCAGTCGAAAAGGGGTTGAAACTCGGCGATGGAAAAATTCGTGATTTGATTCTTTTCTCCACCGACCCGTATATCCCGCTTGCGGGTAAGGTTGAGTGGGTAGATGCGTTTTTGAAAAAACTGGATATTGAAGGTGATAGAAACATCCGTGATTTGGAGGAAGAAGAGGAAAGGCGATTGACTGCTGCTTTGTTATCGCTGTCAGACGAGTCTAACGCGGGAGTGGCTATTAACAGGGATGCTCTGGTTGGCAACACGTATATTCTGAATGCCGAAGTGGTGAGAAAGGGGATAGATTTAATGAGAATGGTGGATGCTTGCGGTCGGTTTGGAAAAGCGGGCGTGGGGATAGGTCTGTGCCTGCGTGATGGCAAAATGATAGAAGCAGCCGTTTCGCTATATATGCAGTTCCAGAGCAAACTTGTTTCTGAATTAAATAGGATAGAAAGTGGTGAAGGAATCATAAAAGAGTTGCCTGCCATTTTCTACTTTTACGTGCAGGAGCGAGGAGTAACAGGCATTTTAGACGGCATCGTAGCAGAATATTTATACACTGCGAAGCCCGTAATCGCATTAAACATGAAAACAAGAGATGAAGAAGGTGCAAGGGCGGAAACAAAAATATCGGCACGGTGTAGTAAGAAACTCATCGAAGAAAGCAAGGAAGATGGAATAAACCTCGCTAAAGCAATGGAGAAAGCATCGAAAGAAGTAGGTGGTTTTGGTGGCGGGCATCCCGTTGCCGCAGGGGCGTCTATCCCCAACGGCTCTGAGGACAAATTCATCGTTATCCTGAACAGATTAATCGGAGAGCAGAAAGGAAGGAATTAAGGGCACTGTCTAAAAATCAAGTGATTTATCACCGCGGAGAGCGCAGAGTTTTAAGACTGTTTCAATCATTGCTTAGGTTTTCTGGTGCCTTTGCGTTCTCCGTGTGCTCTGTGGTGAAATTTAAGGATTTAGCAATTTCACTAAAAATGGTTTTTGGTAATCACAAATCGCTTAGCGGATACTTCCTCTTCACGATGAAGTAGGAGAGAAACAATCCGAGGAAGAAGCCGAGAAAAGAAAAAGAAAGAGAAAAGGCAAAGCTCGCTATACTGCTTCTCAACCCTTTTCCCAGCGCGAAGCCACCAAATAAGCCCACGATGGTGAGAGCGGAAATAAGAAGCGTGTATGGTAGGGCACGTAAAAGAACGTTAGCTCTAAACTTCTCTCTTACCCTTCCAAACAGCCCTTCTCCATTGTTCCTATTTTGCATTTACCGCTATACTAATCAATCTTCGTCCAGAGCATAAACGCGATCAAAAGCCCGTAGATGGCAATCGCTTCTGCAAGCGCAACGAATATCAGCACACGACCAAACGTCTCGGGCTTCTCCGCCGTAGCTCCTGCAGCCGCTACTCCCGTAGCGGATATCGCCCAACCCGCAGCAAATGCCGAGCCTACCATTGTAATTGCTGCCGCCATTGCTATCCATCCGTTATCGGTAACGCCACTTACTATCGCCGTCGTTTCTTCTTGCGCTGCTGATGCGACTCCCGCCCCTGCAAGAAGCACGAGCAAACAAAGCGTAAATGCAAACGCGTATTTCGTTTTCATGTCCCTTTTTCACCTCATACTTTTCTTTATTTTATGGGTTATAATATTATATTGGGGTATATAAAAGGGAATGTTTTTTCGTTTCGAAAGCCCCTTTTATAACCACAAGATTACACTGATTTTCACGAGAAACTTTTCTTTAAGAAAGAAGAAAGAAAGCTTTATCAAATAAAAAAATTTTCTTTTAGCACCGGTTTTCTTTTCCGCGAAGCGTTTTCGATAAAACTTTTCGTAAAAGTTTTAAAGAAAAAGACTTGCTACACGATTTCGGTGCCATATTCTGCACCCGTCATGGTTATTTCCTTTTTCAGCTCTTTTAAAAATATTTTGAATGAGCTATAAGAGAAATCCGCCCAATCGACGAATTTTTCAGCAGAAAGCTCTAATTCTTTTTCTTTCTCGTTCTGGCGGGGAAGTCCAAACCGCTTTACTTCTTCCCAATTCTTCTCCAAATATCTGAAAAGCGATGTAGAAGCGAAATGTGTGGGAACCAGTGGAGATTGTGCAGAAAGGTCAAGAATCAATTGCCTTTCTCGCTCGAGTTCTTGAGCCGAAATGGCAGACCGCTGTATCGCGTTTACCCTTGCTTCTTCATGGACTACGCCTTTCTTCATTTCAGAGCGGAGGATTTTAATGCGCTGTGTGGCTAGCGGTTGAGTTTAATATAGAAGTGGGACACTCTCGCATGTGAAAGGAGTGCCTGAAATGAACAAAAAGTTATTAATATTTAAACGTAAGAAGGCAAAAGAACTACACGAGAATGGTTGGAGTAACCGCAAGATAGCACGTTATATACTGGCAAGCAAAAACAGTGTAGGACGAGACAAAATTGCCAAAAGACCTGATCAACTTGTTCGTATTTTGTGTTTTGGATCTTAAATCAAAGCTTCTTAAGATTAATATTGAGCTGGATGATGGGTCTTTGAAAGAGGTGAAATCAATGGCATTCGTAATAAAAAATGTTATATATAATCGAGCATAGTTAATAACATGGAGGTGTGCCCAGGTGTCCCATCTTCATTACAAACTCAACCCTCTTTTCGCAAGATTATAGAGAAAGCAAATTCGAGCTTTATATGCAGCAATTGATCTGGAATGAAACAGCAGGCGAAACGAGACCGAAGATTGTCTGCCCAGAGAGTGTAAAGGAGAC
>JAUXHM010000051.1 GCA_030621535.1 Candidatus Methanophagales archaeon
CCTTCTATTTGATAGCCCGTAAGCAGGACTTTGCTCTTCGGGTCTTCGTGTATCTTTTTCAGATAGTACAACGCAGGTCCTCCGTTAAGCATTCCCGCGGTGGTGACAATTACGGAAGGCTCAGAAAAAACGTTCTTTCGCTTCTTTGCATTTACGAACCGCGCATTGCCGAACGCATCGTTCAACGCCTTCGCATTTCTCACGAATGAGGGGTGATTCCTAAGCGTACGAAAAACGCCCAAGCCCATACCATCTACATAAGGCGTAAGTCCATACGAGTGCAAAATCATTACGACCTCCTGTGTCCTGCCCACGGCAAAACAGGGCACAATCGCATTATGCCCGGAATTCAGGGTTTCCTTAATGGAGTCTATGAATTCTCGTTCCATCTCTTGCCTGTTCCTATGCTCCCTGCCATAGTACGTGCTTTCTATGAGTAAAATATCCGCAGCCGGGAAATCCTCAGGGGAGGGGGCTTCCATCAGCCGTGTCGCATCCATTTTTATATCGCCCGTATAAAACAGGCTTATATCTTCACTCTCTTTTCTCAAATACGTCGATGCACTACCGGGTATGTGCCCCGCATTAAACAATTCGAGTTCATAGCCGTCCAATGCAACTCGTTCACCATAACCGAGCGTATGCGTGCGCTCGTTCATCTTCCTGAGGTCTTCATGCCCGAACAAGTAGAATCCCTGGTCTTTACCTATTTTTATCGTATCTCTGCTCAAAAGCTGGGCTAAGTCACCTGTCACTGCAGTCATATAAACGTCTGGCGTGCCATCTCTACCCATTGACATCAAACTTGGAACCATACCGGAGTGGTCGAGATGTGCGTGAGAAACAACCACGGATTTTGGATGAACACGTCCATTTCCCTCCGGTGTCTCCGGGGGAGTTGATGGTCGGAGTCCATAATCCAACATAATTTCGTCGTCCACCAATATTGCAGAACGTCCTACTTCTCCACAACCACCAAGAAATTTTATTTTCATTTTTGTTCTGTCTTGGCGATCTCCACTCTTCTCAGTGGATACACCTTTTTCGCCGCTTTATATATGTCAGACGACATTTTCCCGAGTAGTATCTCCTGTATGTATTTGCTAAGCTCTAAGCTTTTGGCTCTGTTTCTGATCATGTCTTCCATTACCCTGCGTATTAGCTTTACCTGTAACCCACTTGCCTTTCTCAGTGTAAAACAGGACGATTTTACGCGCAACTCCTCCCCGTCTTTTGTCACGACACCAATATTTGAATCTACCTTCGAGACGCCCTTTCTCGCTAAACTCCGTAGATAACCCTTATCCATCTTGTGCCCTATGAATTTTGTATATGCCGTGTTATGATTCACTTCATCTATCTCAAGCACTAATTTCAAATTTGAACCCTTTATCAGCTTGCCCGTGAGTTCTCCCAAGGACATCTCTACTCTCCTTCCGATTAAGTTAGATGGCTCGTCCGCCACTGTCTCCCCTGCCTTTATCTCACCAAACATCTTCGGTGCTATTATCGTGTACCACTGTTTCGTTTTCCACCTATCCTTCGTTCTTTTCTTTGCCAGTTCTCTTCACGCTCCTTTATTTTCTATATAACGTATATTGCAATATTACTTCTGTAACGTTTTCTTATAAATAAGACTTCTTACTTATATAATAAACCTTGACCTTGTATTCCTATTTTGTTTTTTATCGTTTATCTTTTATCTGAAGATAATTTAAAGCAGATTCAAATATCTTTTTTCCATCGCCGAAATATGTATCCTCTTTTCTCCCTTCCCCCTTCCTCTTCCTTCTGGACCATTCTGAATCGGTAAAAGAGTAAAAAGCCCTTTCTGGATGTGGCATCAACCCTAATATGTTGCCTTCAGGATTGCATATTCCCGCGATATTATATACAGAGCCGTTGGGATTCCAGGGATATGGCGCATAATTGCCATTGGGGTCAACATAGCGGAAGACAATCTGGTCGCTTTCCTTCAGAAGTTGTATGTACTCCTCCTCCCTCTCTCCCTCTTGCTCAGCAATGAAAAACTTCCCTTCTGCATGTGCGCAAGGCATCTTTAAGATGCTACCTTTTTCTATTCCTCCCGTGAACACGCATTTTCCCCTGTTTTCGTGCTTTATAAACGTAGGGCGGCATTCAAAACGAGCAGAATCGTTTGTTGTTAATGCCACACGCTGCATTGCTCCTTTTTCATGTGCAAATCCAAAGCCGGGTAGCAGACCCATTTCCACCAATACCTGAAAGCCATTACATATCCCTAATATCGGGCTCCCATTTTCTATAAAATCCTCTATCTCTCCCCCTAACGCACCTTTTATCCTCGCAGCGAGTATTGCCCCTGCTCTTATATAATCACCCGATGAGAAGCCACCGGGTATCACCAGTAAATCGTAATCTTTTAAATTCCTCCTCTCTCGCTCTTTTACTGCTCCTGTCAGTTGTTTCAGGTGCACTATCTCTGCCGATGCACCCAACCTCGTGAAAGCAAAGCTCGTTTCGAGTTCGCAGTTTGTTCCTTCTATCCGCAGAATGCATATCTTCGGTGTCTTCATCACACTTTTTCTTTTTTTAAAAAAAGAAAACCTGTGCTAAAAGAAAAAACAAAAAAAGTTTGCTTTGGGATTTATAGTCATTCCGAAAATGAGAAGATACAGGTCAAACATGCATCTGGCATCCTGTATCCAGCATCAGAATGACTATAAATGGGCTATCTCCTGTGCGCCTCTCCTACTATTTCTCCAATGTTCTTATGACCTTTAGCCACGAGATATCCCTTTAATTCCTTTTTTATCGTCGAATAAATTTCAAACCCCTCGCTTACCAGTGCGCTGCCTACCTGAAACAAACTCGCACCGTTCTTTGCATAATCTATCACGTCCTTACCGGAAAAGATACCGCCAACTGCGATTATGGGTATTTTCAATTCCTTGTACAGGTCAAAAACAATCTTCTTACCGCCAGCTGTCAGGTCTCTACCTGATTTACCGCCATAGCCCGTTGGATTACCCAAAAGGGGGATATCAAGCGTGGGGTCAACAGGTCGCGATATTACCGTGTTAATAGCGGTAATCGCATCAGCACCAGCCTGTTCCAGTCGCACTGCAAATCCCGCAGGGTCACCCACATTAGGCGATATTTTCACCGCAACGGAAATACCTTTTGGATGTGCAATATCACGCAGCACCTTTATTACCTGACGCAGCAGTTTGGGATTGTTTTCTACCGCCACGAAATCCGAATGCGGACACGAGGCATTAAATTCAAGCATGTCTATTGGATATTCAACGGCTATCTCTGCTACTTGCCGGCATTCATCCACGTTTTTACCAAAAATGCTCAATATTAATGGCACGTCTGCATACTTCGCATCTTCTATTTCCATCCCGTAGTTCTTTATTCCCGGGTTCGGAAGCCCCATCGCATTCACATAGCTACGGCTATGAGGAGATAGTTCAAAAAAGGTAGGGTTTGGGTAGCCTTCTTGCTCATTCAACCCAATTGATTTGGTCACGACCGCGCCTGCTCCGGCTACCGCGTATCTATAAAGTAACCGCCCGGAAACTCCAAATCCCGCTGCATTCGCTATTGGATTGGGAAACCCGATGCCACAGACGTCTGTTTTTAATAGCGGCTCGTATTCCGGCGTGAACTGCGAAGGCGGAATTGACAGCACGTTCGTACTTTGTGGCGTAATAGCGATTCGTTTTCCGCTCTTCTCTCGCTTCCACTTCCCAAACTCCGTCATTTTAAGCGCTTCGGCGCCGAAAACCGGGCCGTCTTTACACACTCGATACCCGCCGAGGTCACAAGAGCCACAGGCACCGCATCCGCATTTTACTATTCGTTCTACGGAAACCTGAGCTGGTATTTTTTCTCTTTTCGTAATCACGCAAACGCGTTCCATCATCGGTTCGGGACCACAGGTCAAAACCAGCTCACATTTTTCGCCTGATGCAAACAACTGTTCCAATAACGCTGTAACCGTTCCCTTATAGCCCGCCGAGCCATCCTCCGTAGCGATTTTTACTTTACAGCCAGTTCTATCAAAAT
The DNA here is from genome assembly GCA_030621535.1 of Candidatus Methanophagales archaeon. Taxonomy (GTDB): domain Archaea; phylum Halobacteriota; class Syntropharchaeia; order Alkanophagales; family Methanospirareceae; genus QEXZ01. Next base: position 4,054 of record JAUXHM010000051.1, read on the forward strand.
CATGAATATACAAAAGTTCTGCACGGCTTCTTGCGCCTTCTAAGACCATCACATACTTATCCAATTCTCGCGCTCGTTTCGCAGCGAACCTCAACGGTGCCGCCCCATAGCCTCCCGCCACCATACAGATTCTTTCGCCTTGTAATCTGAAACCATTACCGTAAGGCCCTCTTAAACCTACCAAATCCCCCACGTGTTTTTGATGTAAGCTGTGACTACAATCCCCTACGTCCGCAATTGCGAGTTCCAAATCCCCTTCTGGCGAGGCATAGGCAATAGAAATTGGAATCTCGTCTATTCCGGGGTTCCAAACCATTAAGAATTGACCCGGTTCACTTTCTTTGGCTATTTCAGGCGAGTGAAAACGGAATGTTTTTACTTCTTCGGTTTCCCTTTTTAGTTCTTCTATTTTATGCAACGTGGGGATGTTAAGCGGCATTTCTCTTATAAATTCCTTTTCTCACACCGTAATAATATAGCCCTCTTACTTTACACCTTAAAAATTTCTTTTTATTTGACTTCCATTTCAAAGTTCCTTGGTATTCACCCAAATTCTGAAGAAAAGCCGTACAAAATCATCGGGACTCAATTCCTCCGGTCTCCTCTCCAATTCCTCAAGTGCTAAGCTTCCCGGAAAACGTGTTTTAAATATATTCCTCATCTTCTTCCTCCTGTGCTCAAACGCCGTAGTAACGAACTCAAAAAACTCCTTTTTATTCGCTATTAGTCCCTTCTCCTTTAATCTCACCATCGCTGTTTTAACAGGTGGCGAAGGATAAAAGGCATCCCGGTGCACGAGCTCAAGAATTTCGGTGTCTGCAAGTGCCTGTGTGATAACCGATAGACGCCCATACAAACGCGACCCCTGTTTTGCAATCATTTTCTGCGCAAACTCTTTCTGATACAGCAGCACAGCAAGCCCGAAGCCCGCGCTATGGAGCAGCAGTTTATACGTGATTGGCGATGACAGAGAGAAGGGTATGTTCGCAACGACCTTATCAAATTCCGGTAGTTCTATTTTCATAATGTCCCCTTCTATCACCTTTACTTCTGCTTTGTTTTTTTTATTCTCGTATTGCGCTCGTAATGTCTCACAAAGTGCCTTGTCCTTCTCCACCGCATAAACTTTCTTCGCTTTGTTTGCCAATTTCTCCGTGATGCTCCCTCCTCCTGCCCCTATCTCCAACACCACGTCACCACGCTCTACGCCTGCATAGTCCACCAGTCTCGCTGTAACAGCGTCATCAATCAAAAAATACTGACTGCGACTTCTTGCAGCTTTTACGTTTATATCTCGCCTCGTAACTTCCATTTCCATTCACCGTTTTCTGCTATGCGACGTACATTTGCATTGCATTGATTATAATTATAAATGCGAGTAGAAATCAAATATGTATAAAGAGATAACGTAAGGCAGAAGATAAGATGTCAGCAAAAGTAAAAGTAGCCTTTCCACTGGCTGGAAAGAGCATAACGGTGGAGAGAGACGTTGAAGAGAACGAAAGCATAGTCGAAGCGATTGCCGATCTGCTTTCGGAGATAGCGCCTTTATCTCAACTGGAGATGAAAGGTCACGAGCCAAAACCTGAAATGGCGGCAGTAGGTTCTAAACCTTCGGAAACGAGCAGGGCGTGGGTTTATAGAACACAACAACCAAGCGCAAAATTCGCGGAGCGATATGCCGAGTTAATGGAAGAAGCAGAAGAAGCAAAAGAAAAGGAAGTAGAAAAACAAGACTAAATTGAAGGCGTTTGTTCAGCCGCGAGAGAGGTGTGATATGTGAGGCTCATTTAATCCATGTTCCTCAAACCTAAAACATCACACCTGTAAAGAAACAGGTACATTTAAATAACACCATGGATAATAATCTTCTTTAAGGTGATGACCCTATGCGTTCAGACATATTAAAGAAAAATATTGAAACATTACCGCATCGTGCATTATTGATGTCTGCGGGACTGAAAGAAGACGATTTTGACATGGATAAACCTTTTATTGGCGTTGCGAACTCGTATAACAACATCATCCCGGGGCACGTTCACTTGAACGAACTAACGCAGGAAGTGAAGCGAGGGATTAGAGATGCGGGCGGCGTTCCTTTAGAATGGGGCGTGCCGGGTGTTTGTGACGGCGTTGCGATGTTTGTAGAGATGCGGCTATCGCTTCCAAGCAGGGAACACATTGCGGATAATATTGAGATAATGACCCTTTCACATTCTTTAGATGGTTGGGTTGGCGTGACGAACTGTGACAAAATCACTCCGGGAATGTTAATGGCTGCAGGACGTCTCGATTTACCGGCGATTATGCTTACGGGAGGTCCAATGAAAGCCAATGTGGTAGGGGGCAAGAAGCACCATCCTATTGAAGGTTGTGGCGTCGTGGGTCAGGTAAAAGGGGGTGTAATGAGCGAGGAAGAAGCGAATAAAATGCTTCCTCTTATGGCTTGCGGCGCGGGTTCATGTGTCGGGCTCTTTACTGCAAATACAATGGCTGTCGCTACTGAGGTACTGGGCATGTCACTAACAAAATGCGCAACGACTCTGGCGATAGACGCGGAGAAAAAGAAGCAGGCGTATGAAACTGGTAAAAGAATCGTTGCACTGGTCAGAGAGGACATAAAGCCAGGAGATATAATGACAAAAAACGCATTCGAGAATGCGATACGGGTAGATATGGCAATGGGCGGCTCAACAAATGCCGTTTTGCATATCCCCGCGATAGCCCGAGAAGCGGGCGTGGATATTAATGTGGATATGTTCGATGAGATAGCACGGGAAACGCCGAATTTATGTAAGATAATCCCTGCGGGAACTGATGAGATGGCTGACGTTGACCGCGCGGGAGGCGTTCCTGCGGTTCTTAACTGCTTAAAGGATATGCTAAAAGATTCACTGACGGTAAACGGAAAATCAATACGGAAGATAGCAGAAGAAGGGAAAGTGCTGGATGACGATGTTATTAGACCCCTCAATAATGCATATTTTTCTGAAGGTGGCATAGCTGTTTTAAAGGGGAACATTGCACACAGCGCGATAATAAAGCAAACCGCGGTTGAAAAGGAGATGATGGTTCATTCGGGACCTGCTAAGGTGTTCTATACCGAAAAGGAATTGATGGATGCGATAACCCCTTACGGGGCTTGCGGGGTCGCGGGGCAGAGCCTCACAGAAGCAAAAAGGATTGCAGAGGGGGATGTGAT
>JAUXHM010000079.1 GCA_030621535.1 Candidatus Methanophagales archaeon
AGGGCCGGTAGATCAGTTGGAAGATCACTCGCTTGGCGTGCGAGAGGCCTCGGGTTCAAATCCCGACCGGTCCATTATGGCAGAGAGTGAAAGGGGGCCACACCCAACCCTGAGGATTAAGGGCACAAAAAGCCACGCTTTATCAGGAAAGAGCATTGTTTTAGGTGTTACTGGCTCTATCGCGGCAGTTAAAACCGTTGAACTCGCACGCGAATTGATAAGACACGGTGCAGACGTGTATGGCGTGATGAGCGAAGCCGCAACTGAAATAATCCATCCTTATACGCTGCATTATGCTACGGGGCACGACGTGATAACGAAATTAATGGGGAACATAGAACACGTGGAGTTTCTTGGGATGGAAGGTTCAGCAGACCTGTTTATCATCGCACCCTGCACGGCAAACACGATAAACAAGATAGCGAGTGGTGTTTCGGATACACCCGTAACGGCATTTGCAACTACTGCCTTCGGCTCGGGAATACCCATTATAGTCGTGCCTGCAATGCACGAGACCATGTACAAAAACCCGATTCTGATCGCGAACCGCGACAAGCTGCGAAAACTCGGCGTAACCATCTTAGGACCCAGATTTGAGGAGGGACTCGCGAAAATCGTCTCGACTGAAGACATAGTTCTCGTGGTTGAGCGTGTGCTCTCGCCAAAAAAGCTTGCGGGAATGCGTATCCTCATTACAGGAGGACCCACCATCGAGCCGATAGACCCTATACGGATATTAACAAACCGAAGTTCTGGTCGCACGGGAATTGAACTCGCTAAAGAGGCATATAAACAAGGTGCTGAGGTTACGCTCGTGCACAGCAAAGAGTTGAATCTGGGAGGCATAAAAGAGGTGAAGGTGAAAACTGCACGTGAAATGATTGGTGCATGCGTTACTGAGCTTCGCGGAGGTAAAGAGAAAGAGGAAGGATATGTTGTGCTTATTTCTTTTGCCGCTATCTCGGATTTCACTGCCGATTTGTCAGAAACGAAGATTTCATCGGGCGAAGATTTCTACTTGCATCTCGTTCCTACCGGGAAATTGATAGACGAAGTGAAGCGTGAATTCCCAGAGCTTGTTATCGTAGGTTTTAAAGCGGAAACGAACGTCTCTGAAGAGGAACTGATAAGAAAGGCGAGGGAAAAGATGGAGGATCATAACATTGAGATGGTTGTTGCAAATGACGTTGGCAACGGCGGGATAGGGACAGAAGAGAACGAGGTGTATGTAATAAGAAAAGGTCAGAAAGTAAAGCATGTAAAAGGTGTGAAGAGCCTGGTAGCAGAGGAGATAATGGATGAATTAACGAAGATTTCTTTATAAATAACAAACGTCAACGGTAAATCTATGACCATGAGATTCGCACCTGTTTCGGAAAGCCAGATTACGAGAGCGATAGTAGGTGAATTTGCAAAAGAATTTGAGAACTACGCGGAGACCGACGTAATCATCGTGGGTGGAGGGCCTTCTGGATTGGTAGCTGGGAAAGAACTGGCATCTGCGGGTGTAGAGGTATTGATTATAGAAAGAAACAATTATCTGGGTGGCGGATTCTGGCTTGGCGGGTTTTTGATGAACAAGCTCACGGTCAGGTCACCAGCAGAAACGATTCTGGATGAACTCGGCGTGCCTTATAAGGAATATAACAAAGTCAAAGTCGCGGGATTATACGTTGCTGATGCATCTCACGCATGCTCAAAATTAATTGCCGCAACGTGCGACGCGGGAGTGAAAATATTAAACATGGTGGCGCTGGATGATGTGGTTCTGCATAATGAGAAGGTGAGTGGTGTGGTGGTAAACTGGAGTGCGGTTTCGGCTCTTCCGAAAGAAATAGCCTGCGTTGACCCCGTTTCTCTGGAATCGAAGATCGTGATTGATGCAACGGGTCACGATGCCTCAGTAGTAAAGAAATTAGAGGAAAGAGGGCTGCTCAAGATAAAAGGACAGGGTGCAATGTGGGTTGAACGGTCTGAGAATCTTGTGGTGGAGCATACCTCGGAATTTTATCCGGGACTGATAGTTACCGGGATGGCGGTTTCTGCCGCATACGGACTTCCAAGAATGGGTCCTACTTTTGGTGCTATGTTGATGTCCGGGAAAAAGGCGGCGGAAGTTGCTATTGAGAAGCTCAGGGTATGAGATTATTTTATAACCACAAGATTTCACAGATTTCCACGAGAAACTTTTTCTTAGAAAGAAAATCCTTACCAACCAACTTTTTTACCACCTGTAAAAACCTTGACTAAAAATATTCCCTTAGTTTTTTCTTTTAGCACAGGTTTTCTTTTTATGAAAAAGAAAAAGTGTAATGAAAGCATTATCATTGTTATCCGGCGGCTTGGATTCGATATTGGCAACTAAGCTCATTTTAGACCAGGGTATAGAAGTTGTAGCCGTGAATTTTATTTTGCCTGTTACTGCGGAGAAGAGGGATTATGCGGGTGAGGTGGCAAAGAAATTTGGGATACCGCTTGTTCGGGTAGAATCCGGTGAAGAATACCTTGACATGGTACGAAACCCTGAGTATGGCTACGGCTCCGGGATGAACCCCTGTATAGATTGCCGTATTTATATGCTGCGAGAAGCGAAGCGGATTGCGAAAGACGTGGGTGCCAATCTCATCTTTACAGGCGACGTGCTCGGTGAAAGACCTATGAGCCAGCACAGGAAAGCATTGGAACTCGAGGAAAAAGAGGCGGGATTGGAAAAAATGGTTTTGAGACCGCTATCCGCAAAACTACTCCCTGAAACAATTCCAGAACAAAAAGGTTGGGTGGACAGGAACAAACTTTGCGCAATAAAGGGAAAGAGCAGAAAGCCCCAGATTGCGCTTGCAAAGAAGTTTGGCATTCAGGAAGAGGAGTACCCCACTCCATCTGGCGGTTGTCTCTTAACCTACCGCGAATTTGCATCTAAGCTGAGGGATTTGTTCGACCATAATGAACGAGTGACGATGCGAGATGTAAGAGTACTGAAAATAGGCAGGCATTTTCGGTTCGGGTCGTCGAAAATAATAGTAGGAAGAAATGAAGCAGAGAATACGCTTTTACTGGATTTGAAGAACACGGAGGATTATGTTTTCGAGGTGCCCGATTATGGGAGTCCAATAACGATTTTGGAAGGTGAAAAGAGCAAAGAAGCGATTGAAGTCGCAGCAAAACTGACTGCGAGATATTCTGATGCGGGTGCCAAAGAAGCGGTAGTGGTGGAATACAAAGCAGGGAAAAGGACGAAGTCAATAGTTGTTTCGCCTTTGGATGAAACCGAAATAGCTCAACTTAGGATATAATGGGATAGAGCGCCCTTGTCAACTCTCCCTGCCAAAAGTTTTATTGTGTTATCCTAAAGCAACTTTATAAATATAAAAATCAAACGTGGTGATTGAAATGTTGATTTATAAACTATTTAAGCTATTGGTATCGAATCTTTAAACGACAACGAATGTTGGATATGTTAATCGCCTTTGGGCTACCATTGCTGTTAAAAATAGGAATTGGCGACATTATCGCCTTAAGTGGTCTTGCCAAAGGATTGGTTGGTAAAATTGACGAGAAGGACGCTTTAAAGATTCAAAAAAAGGCGATAGACAAAACCATAAAAAAAATCGGAAGATGACGAAGCAAAGGTTCTTTTAGAAAATTTGAAGAAGAATGAAAAAATCATTCTTGAGTTGCGGAAATTGGATGTTAGCGAAGAAGCAAAGAAGTCTTTTGTTTCTCAATATTTCAGTGGAAGAGAAGACGTTTTTGAAGATTTAGCAAAGAACTACTCCGAGTTGTTTTGCAAAGAAGCACTAAAAAAAGATAGAACATTCAAGGAGTTCATGGTTATTGAACTTGGGGAATTAGCAAAGCAAGGAATCGTCACAGGTGAAGTAGTAAAAAGCGTTGAAAGGCATTTAGAGGGAATATTAGAAGAGTTAAAAAGGAAAAAAGAAGCTGAAACGAGACAATTTTTAATTACTTCCGATTTAAAAGAAGTAGGCAGCGAGATTTTAGCTGGAAAACCGCAGATTGAATATGTTGAAAGAGAAGAGATAGAAAAAGTAAAGGGTGCACTGGAAACTACAAACAAGCTGCTTGTGGTAGGAAAGCCTGGAGCTGGGAAGTCGAGGTTTATGCTAAGGATTCTTGAGGACTTTAACGGCTACGAGAGCTTCGTTTTGATTAGAAGCTTCTTCAGCGAGGACGGCATAAGAAGTCTGGATGAGGAATTACAGAAACTTGACTCATTTGTTTTAATTTGGGATGACATCCACAGAATCAAGAAAGAGCTTGTCAACCAAACAATTGCTCAAGTCGAGCAGTTAGCAAAGGACCATGGAAAGAAATTCATGTTCATTAGTGCATCGAGAAAGGGGAGAGAATATTATCAATTCAAGCCAAGCGAGATAAAACTGGAGGATTTCAGGAGTTTAGAGCTCATTGAGGCATGTTCATTGCATTTTGGCGTTTCGGTTGAGGGGTCAGAAGAAGAACTGATAAAAGCGGGTGATGGCACGCCGTTTTATATAATCTCACTATTCGCAACATCAAAAGAGCGAGGTAAGGAGAGATTAACAGTGGAAGACCTGAAAACACTTCCAAATGACTCTTTCGAGATCTGGCGTGAACATTTGGACTTCTTAGAGGGCGAGGGAAGGTTGAGCACAAGTGAAAAGAACGTGCTGAGGAGCATCGCACTGGCAATGCATGCGGTTACAAAGATTGATTTCGGCACATTTGAGATGTTCTACGGACAAATATTTCAAGGGGATTTATCGGAGTTTGATTATGCTTTGGACGAAGTCGTTAAGAAATTCTTCATTGGAATAGTGGGTGAATTTCACTCCATGCATACGGTTCAAGCTGCAGTTGTAGAAAATAAATATTCCGTAGAAGGTAAGATAGAAAGGCTTAGGAAAGTTCTTGTATTATTGGAAAGAGAAAGGGGTTTGATGCTGTTATGGGGCTTTGCAGATTGGTTTTGTAAAAACAAGAATTATGAAGACTGCTTGAATTTTTGGAATGATTTCATAGAGAAAGAGCCAAATATAGATGTGGCTTTCAACAATCGTGGTTTTGCTTATGCGGAATTAAACCAGCTTGATAGGGCAATTGAAGATTATAAGAAGGCTATAGAGTTGAATCCAAAATTCGCTGATTCTTATAATAACCGTGGCGCCGCGTACTGCGAATTAAATCAGCATGCGAGGGCAATTGAAGATTTCAACAAGGCAATAGTGATGAATCGAAATTTCGCTATGGCTTACAACAATCGTGGTCTTGCGTACCATAGATTAAATCAGCATAAGAAAGCGATTAAAGATTTCAACAGGGCAATCGAATTGAACCCGAATTATGCGGAGAGTTATAATAACCGTGGTGTCGTTTTCCATGAATTAGACCAGCATGAAAGTGCGATAGAAGATTACAGGAAGGCAATAGAATTGAATCCAAATCACGCCGTGGCTTATAACAATCGTGGTCTTGCGTACCATAGATTAAATCGGCATAAGAAAGCGATTAAAGATTTCAACAGGGCAATCGAATTGAACCCGAATTATGCGG